>CAKQOW010000003.1 GCA_934256595.1 uncultured Clostridia bacterium | reverse complement strand
CTTACCGTGGTCTACGTGACCGATTGTTCCGATGTTTACATGCGGTTTTGTTCTTTCAAATTTAGCTTTTGCCATTTAAAAATCCTCCTTATTGGTGGCCTTCCGACCAAATATTATACATGGAGCTGTTGAGCAGGCTCGAACTGCCGAACCTCTTCCTTACCAAGGAAGTGCTCTACCTACTGAGCTACAACAGCATATAAATAGCGGATACTCAGGCTAAAGAACAGCCTGAATAACCTCATTGATTGCATTATACCATTTTAAAAATGCTTTGTAAATTAATATCTTGCGAAATTAACAACCTTTTATTCAAAAACCGGTTTTCCCTCATTATATATATGTAGTATTTTTGTTCTGCATAACATATGCAACACTAAAAGCCGACTTATTGCCGGCTTCTGTACTATATGTTCTAATTCAGTTGCTTATATATTCATTGATTTTCCTGCGTATTCGCTGCATTGTATTGTCAACCGCCTTATAGCTTTTGCCCAGCGACTGCGCAATTTCAGGGTACTTCTTACCTGCAAGATATTCCTTGAGCACCTTGCGCTCCATACTGCTGAAAAGCGAACTGTCCTCATCTGTAAGCAGTGACGACAGTGTGTTTTCCATAAAAACAGCCTCCGGATTGCTGGCCATATCGCCGCCAAGAGCTTCTTCAAGCGTACCGCCGTCGTTTTCATCAACCGGCGTGCTGAGTGACACCGAATTGTTAAGGGGCTGATGCTTGAGTCTTGACGCTGTTTTAACAGCAGTGAGTATCTGCCGGTTGATACAGAGCTCTGCAAAGGTCTTAAATGACGCATCTCTGTCCTCTGAGTAGTCGTGTATCGCCTTGAACAGGCCTATCATACCCTCCTGTATAACATCTTCACTGTCTGCCCCGACAATAAAATACAGGTGAGCCTTGCCTCTTATCAGCTCCACATATCTTCTGATCAGAATATCCTCGGCCTCTCTGTCGTTTGACTGCGCAAGTCCTGCAAGGACTTCATCTGTCATAAGGCTATAGTTTTTTAACATCTCTTTGTTTTCTTACCTCATACATTATGACTGCCGCCGCATTGGAAGCATTAAGTGAATTTATCCTGCCCACCATAGGCATGGAAACCACGAAGTCGCATTTCTCTTTAACCAGCCTGCTTATGCCGTTTCCCTCGCTGCCTATAACTACTGCAATGCTGCCTGTAAGGTCCTGCTTATAGTATTCTGTGCCGCCCATATCGCAGGCTGCAATCCAAAGACCCTTTTCCTTGAGCTGGTCTATAGTCTGGGCGATATTTGCCACCTTGACGCAAGGTATATATTCAAGAGCGCCTGCAGCGGCCTTTGCCACTGTTTCTGTCAGCCCTACAGCTCTTCTCTTGGGAATTATAACGCCGTGAGCTCCCGCACATTCTGCGGTACGCATTACGGCTCCCAGATTATGAGGGTCCTCAAGGTTGTCAAGTATGATTATAAACGGTGGCTCTCCCGATTTTTCGGCCTTTGCAAAGATGTCCTCCATCTCACTGTATCTGTGAGCCGCCACAAAGGCTATAACGCCCTGATGATTTTTGCCTCCTGCCGTTTTTTCAAAGTATGCCCTGTTGTTATAGTGTATTACTATTCCTCTGTCACGGGCCATACCTGCAATCTTGGATACGGAACCCTCCGCTCCGTCTGCTATAACTATTTTTTCGATTTCCCTGCCACTTTTTAGCGCCTCTATAACAGGGTTTCTTCCGATTATAATATCGGTTCTCTCTTCCTGTTTAAATTCTCTCTCTTTGAAATCTCTTTCTCTGCTTTTATTTCTGTTTTTTCTCTCTGCCATCTGTTATTTCTTTCTTCTGTATTCCAGAAACTGATACTCGTGTCCCTTTTCACAGAACACTTCGCTTTGCCATACTCTCTCCATATCCTCACCCGGCTCCGGAAAGTATGCGTCTGCTTCAAACTCCTCATTGATACGTGTTATATACAAAGTATCGCAGTAAGGCGCAAACTGTCTGTAAATCTCCTCGCCTCCGCATATGAATACGTCTTTGTCCCTACATATATCAATAACCTCTTCAACGCTTCTGCACACCGTAAACCCCTCGCCTGCTTCAAGGTTTCTGCTGAGAACTATGGTCTGTCTGCCGGGCAGAGGTCTGCCTCCGGGAAGCGACTCAAGGGTTTTGCGACCCATAACCACTGTTTTGCCTATGGTTTTTTCTTTGAAATATTTAAGGTCACCGGGTATATGACAAAGGAGGCTTCCCTTGTTTCCTATAGCCCAGTTTCTGTCTGCTGCTGCTATTGCTTTCATTGTTTCTCCTGTTTGCATGCTGATTCCGATATGATTTCAGGGTCTCCGTAAGGCACATTATCTTTGAAATACTCCTGCATATACGAGCCGTCAATCACATATATCTCTGCGTCATGCAGGCCCTCTTCTGTTTCAAGAATCCCTGCGCCTGCCTTTGTTACTGACTCAGGGAAGTGTATCTCATCAATATAGCTGTCCGAAAAGGCTCTTGCACCTATGGTTTCAACTCCCTCTTCAATATATATTATATCCGCATTGGTAAAGGCAAATGCTCCCTCGTCTATCTTTCTGACACTGCCGGGCACTGTAACCTGTTTAAGCTCTGCGCCGTATCCGAAGTCACCCGAAAAAGCATTTCCGTATATCTCCGTCACACTGCCGGGCACTGTAACTTCACCGGCGCTGCCTCTGTAGGCGTAGAGCACTCCGCCTTTGATGCACCAGCCGTCCTTGTCCTTAATGCTGTCTGTAAACTCCTCGGAAGTGTAGTAATAAGGGTCGGCCTGCTTGGCTTCCTCAAGGTCACGATAGAGCTCTATATCCTCACCGCCCTCGCCCGAAAGCTTCAGAGTATTTTCGTCAAGTACGGCTTCATACTCCATATCCTGCAGCAGAAGCGTGCCGTTAAGCCCATCGTATTTGTACTCATAATACTCTACATTCTCCGCATCTCTGCTGTCAAAGGCAGTCCACGTATTGTCCTCATAGAATATATATGTGGTGACGCTGTCTGAAACAGCCTCATACCATGTGCCGTATATTCCCTCATTGTCAGGCGCCTTCCGAACCTGTGAGCAGCCCGCCAAAAGCATTACTGCAATAAGTATTAATATTGTAACCAGTCGTTTCTTCATATTGCTATCGGTATGTTTTTAATCTGTTCGTTTTTCTGATAATCCGTAACCCTGATATCATCTACCGTAAAATCATAGAAGTTTTTAATTTCAGGATTAAGCTCAAATTTAGGAGCAGGAAACTGCGGTCTTGCAATAAGCTCTCTGATTACAGGGACATGCCTGTCATATATGTGAGCGTCTGCAATTACATGAACCAGCTCTCCCGGTTCAAGGCCACAAACCTGCGCAAACATCATCAGCAGCACCGAATACTGCACTACATTCCAGTTGTTAGCCGCCAGTATATCCTGCGACCTCTGGTTTAATATGGCGTTGAGCCTGTTGCCTGTGACATTGAATGTCATCGAGTAGGCGCAGGGTTCAAGTCCCATTTCCATAAGGTCGTCAAACTTATATATATTAGTCATTATTCTTCTTGAATACGGCGTGTTTTTGAGCTGCCACAGCACGTTGTCAACCTGATCCATTCTGCCCTGATGAAAATCGTACTCAACTCCAAGCTGATAGCCGTAGGCCTTGCCTATGGAGCCGTTTTCGTCAGCCCATTCGTCCCAGATATGACTGCTCAAATCCTTTATATTGTTGGATTTCTTCTGCCATATCCATAAAATCTCGTCTACTGCCGATTTAATGGCCGTAGGTCTTAAGGTAAGCGCAGGAAATTCCTCCTGCAGATTATATCTGTTTACAACGCCGAATTTTTTAATCGTATGCGCCGGAGTTCCGTCCTCCCATACGGCTCTTACGGTCTGTCCCTCCGATGAAAAGCCGTTATCGAGTATATCCTGACACATATTCACAAAAAGCACGTCAGCTTTACTCATAATATCCTCCTACAGTATTACATATCTGATAATAATGCCTATGACACCGAGTATACCGATTACTATCATTACCTTTTCGGAGGTTTTGAGAGGAGCTTTCCAGAAAGAGCTTCCTCCGGCCTCCTCGACCCTTTTTTTGTTTTCGTCGGTATAGGCGCTGTTGGTTCTTGCGTAGTCTTTAATTGCGTCTTCAAAGCGGTGGCTCTGAAGCTTTTTCTTTTTAACTTTTTTGACTGACATCAGATTTCCTCACTGTCGATAATCTCTATAATCTGCGCTACAAGCTGCTTCTCTCTTGCGGTATTGCCGTCAAGATGAGTCTTGCCTATCAGAGCCTCGCAGGCTGTAGCCCATTTGTATTCCATAGGACTTGCGCTTCTGGACTTTGATGAATATTTGTGGTTTCTCGCTCTTTTGACAAGTTTCTGCTCCTCTTCATCAAGACCGTCAAACATTTTTTTAATCGCCTTTGCCTGTCCTGCCGCGCTTACATATCTGACAGCCTCACGGTGAAGTCTGTCTGCGTGCGCCACTCCGTATTTCATCACATGCTCACGGATATATACTTCGTATACGGCATCTCCGATATATGCAAGCGCTGTGGTATTTATATTTTTTGTATCCATTCTATTCCTTTATGATCTCTACTCCCTGCGGTGTATCCTTGAGAGTTATTCCCCTGTCCTTGAGCATATCCCTGATTTCATCTGCTCTGGCAAAGTTCTTTGCTTTTTTTGCTGCTGTACGTTCTTCTACAAGGGCAAGGATTTCAGGGTCAACGCCCTCAAGCTTCTTTGCGGCCTCCGCCTCGGCTTTCTTTCTTACTTCATCTGCCGCTTTGAGCAGGTCAAGTGAAAGCACCTGATCAAATTCGTCAAGGAGTAAAAGCTTGGTCTTGTCGTTTGTCTTGTATTTGAGCACATCGTAAAGGGCTGTAATAGCAAGTGATGTGTTAAGGTCGTTGCACATTGCCTTGTTGAACTTCTCTCTGAGAGCCTCAAGAGCCGCCTCGTCTGTCTGCTGACTGTCATCAGCCTTGAGGGCTGCTATTTTAGCAATAAGCTTGTTGTATGCAACTGTAGCATTGTCAAGGGCTTCAAATGAGAATGTCAGTGTTTTTCTGTAGTGTGACTGCAGGCAGAAGAATCTGTATACCACAGGATTGTAGCCCTTGTCCTCAAGCAGTGAAACTGTAAGGAATTCGCCCTTGGATTTGCTCATTTTGCCTGTCTCATCGTTAAGGTGAAGCACATGGAACCACTGGTTGCACCATTCATGTCCCAGATATGCCTCTGACTGAGCTATCTCGTTGGTGTGATGAGGGAACGCGTTGTCAATTCCTCCGCAGTGCAGGTCGCAGTATTCGCCCAGATGCTTGA
Organism: uncultured Clostridia bacterium; assembly: GCA_934256595.1. Taxonomy (GTDB): domain Bacteria; phylum Bacillota; class Clostridia; order Peptostreptococcales; family Anaerovoracaceae; genus UMGS973. The sequence continues at coordinate 70,317 of CAKQOW010000003.1, read as the reverse complement.
TTGATATTGCCGAACATTCGATATGCCAGCCCGGATATCCCACGCCCCAAGGGCTGTCCCATTTGAGCTCCTGATCGTCAAATTTCGATTTGGTAAACCACAGAACAAAGTCAGCCTTGTTCTTTTTGTTTTCGTCCTCGAATACGCCCTCTCTTACGCCTACTGCCAGATCTTCTTCGTCGTGGTCGTTGAATACATAGTATTTATCTATTGTAGATGTATCAAAGTATACATTGCCGCCTGCAATATATGCGTGGCCTGTTTCCAGCAGCTTTGATACCATTTCGATATATTCAGGGATAAGGTTTGTTGCAGGCTCTACAACATCAGGTGTCTTGATGTTGAGCTTGGCGCAGTCTGAGAAGAACGCGTCTGTATAGAATTTAGCAATATCCATAACTGTTTTGTTTTCTCTTTTGGCGCCCTTGACCATTTTGTCCTCGCCTGTGTCAGCATCGCTTGAAAGATGTCCCACGTCGGTAATGTTCATTACTCTTTTGACATCATAGCCGTAGTATCTGAGGTATTTTTCAAGCACATCTTCCATAATGTAGCTTCTGAGATTGCCTATATGTGCAAAATGGTAAACTGTAGGTCCGCAGGTATACATACCCGCCTTGCCTGCTTCTCTTGTTTTGAATTCGTCTTTTTTTCTCGTCAGAGAGTTATATAATCTTAGAGTTTCCATTTCAGTTCCTTTCCTGATTTTATTTCTTTTCGAGTTCTCTCAATTTATTTTCAAGAAGCACAATACGTCTTCTCAAACATTCCATTTCAACTGCAACAGGGTCTGGCATATCCACCTGGTTAAGCTCCTCCGCAGGCTGCCCCGCGCGCCTTACTATCGTGCCCGGTATACCTACTACCGTACAGCCGTCGGGCACCTCTTTAAGTACAACGGAGCCTGCGCCGATTTTGACATCGTTTCCCACCTTGAACGGTCCCAGCACCTTGGCTCCCGAGCTTACAACAACTCTGTCGCCTATGGTAGGGTGACGCTTGCCGGTGTCCTTGCCTGTACCACCGAGGGTAACGCCCTGATATATTGTAACGTCATCTCCCACCTCTGCGGTTTCTCCTATTACAACAGCCATGCCGTGGTCTATGAAGCATCTTCTGCCTATGGTTGCTCCCGGATGAATTTCAATTCCCGTAAACCAGCGTATAAGCTGGGAGAGCATTCTTGCCAGCAGCTTGCAGTTGTGCAGGTACAGCCAGTGAGCCGGTCTGTGAAATATAAGCGCCCATATTCCCGGATAACACAGCAGCACCTCAAATCCGTTTCGTGCCGCCGGGTCTTTTTTTACTGCTTCTCGTATATCTTCTCTTACATCTCTGAAAAATGCCATTAATTTATATCCTTCTTCTTTTTAAATATACATACATATTTGATTATACTACATTGCTCGGATTTTATCAATAAATTGCGCAGGATTCCTGCTCTCCCCTTTATATCTTACCTCAAAATGCAGATGAGGGCCTGTGGCATTGCCGCTGCTTCCGGCTCCCCCTATTATCTGCCCTCTGTCAATTTTCTCTCCCTTTGTCACATTTATGCTGTCAAGGTGGGCGTAATATACGGTAATGCTTTCGCTGCAGGCCACCTCCACAAGCAGACCGAAGCTGCCGTATTCTCCCGCCTTTATAACCCTGCCGTCGCAGACAGAATACACATTATCGCCTGTTTCTGCAGCAAGGTCAACGCCTCTGTGAAGCCTGCCCCATCTGCAGCCGTAGTCCGAGGTAACCCTGATGCTGTCAAGAGGCAGGCTCATATATATGTCGCATCTTGGCAGGGCCGCAAACAGAAGCAAAATGGTTATGAAGTATATAAAAAGAGCCGCTTCAAATAATTTTCTCATAATGGAAAATATATTTGAGCAGGCTCCTTCTTATTACTTCCTGCCGAATGTTTTTTCAAACAGCTCTTCAAGTTCAGTCCTGTATTCCTCTCCCGTCTGCCTGATCATTCTCTCTCTCAGCTGCGCTTTCAGATTAGGGAATGCCTTAAACAGCCTCTTTTTTCTTCTGACCGCAGGCATCGAGAAAAACGCTTCATAGGCATCCCGCCTTGTTTCCATACGAATCTTAGCTTCGTCTTTCTTTGCCTCAAGCTCGGTTTTCTTTGTTTCAAGCTCTGTTCTCTTTGTCTCAAGCTCTGTTCTTAAGATTTCACCCTTGGTTCCAAGCTCTATGGCAGCGTCGGCTATATGCTCTCCCGCAAAATCAGATATATCATGAAGCTGCTCCGCCATTTTGCCCATACCTTTGTTGAATTTCTGAATGTCTGTAACAGTAACTGCAAGGTCTGCAAACAGATACACATAGAATATACCGATAAGGGTCCATCTGAGCCACAGCGGGAGCGCGTCTATGCCGCCTGCAACCAGCGGATGCAGCACCTTTACCACCATAACACAGGCTATGCCCCACATTATCGAAAACCTCAGGCATACATATCCTTTGATATTAAACGGCTCCTTTGAATAATCCCACCAGTGATCGTGAAACACCTTTTCGAGTATGAGCCCTGTCAGAAACTCCAGCGCCGTTGTGAGTATGAATGAACCCAGAAACAGCAGTATCAGGCTGTCTTTAACAGGCTCAAGGGCAAGCACAACCGCCACAACGCCAAAGCCGTATATAGGGCAAAGCGGACCGTTGAGAAAGCCTCTGTTTACAAATCTGCCTGTCTTGAGGGCTGCAAATATGACTTCGGAAATCCAGCCCATTATCGCATATGCCGCAAAGAACAGCAGCACCTCATCAATTTTAAAAACCATTTTAATCTCTCTCCTGTCTTTTATGGATATATATTACCACAGGAGCAGCCCGTTTTGCAATAAACACAAACGGACATATGTATAACGCCTGCTATTAAATCTTCACGTTTTTTTCACATAAGGCATATCTGAAATTGCGCAGGCATATATTGCAATAGAAAGTTAAGACAATATGGCTTGAGGTGGTTTAATGAAAGATTATATAGAAGAGAGAGTCTTAGAACTGGCCGGTTATATCATTGAAACCGGTTCTACGGTAAGAGCCGCAGCTAAGAAATTCAAAATATCAAAATCTACGGTACATAAGGATATTACTGAAAGACTCAAGGAGATAAACCCGGCTCTTGCCTCAGAGGTAAAAGCTGTTTTGGATAACAACAAGGCTGAACGTCACATAAGAGGCGGTCTTGCAACCAAGCACAAGTACGAGGAGCAGAAAAAATAGCGGCTGTAAAAGCCGCTGTTTAAGCCTGTATGTATTCAGATATCAAACATACCCTGTGTAATCACAGCAGTTCCGCTGCCTGAAATTTCAAGGCTTACAGTTTCTGCGCCGCTGAAAAGCACAAGAAGCTGACAGCCGTTTTCGAGACTGAGCTGCCGGTCGTTTAATACAATCTGCGCACATCCTCCCCGCAGGAAAACTCCTGCAAAGCCGCTTTGGTATTCACCCTGCGGCATAAATTTCAGGTTTTTTGTTTCACGGTCAAGAGATGCGGCTTCCATAGAGCCTGCGTTGCCTTTTCGGAGCATCAGATTGTAGTCTGTAACCCTGCCGAAGCTGACAGTGGATATACCTCCGTCAAAGGCGTCATACTCATAAGGGTTAAGCAAAACCTCTTTCCCTCTGTCGTGGACAAGCCTTGCGCTGCCCTCAAATATCATCAGCCACCTGTCGTAATCGGGCAGATGAGTAAATTCAGACTGCTCCGTCTCGACTGTTGCAGAGCTTAAACGGAATATGAAATTCCTGTCAGCATACGATGCGCCCGGCGGATATATGGCAAGCTGGGTTGTAGTTCCTCCGGACCATACGCCGGTTTCATATTCTTCCGGCTTTATTATTCTGTATTTCATCTGCTCACCTCTATATATCGCTCATAACCTGCTCCGGCGGAGCGTCAAGCCTTTCGGGGTGTCTCAGGTTTGCCTTGAGGATTTTCATTGCAGATGCAAAATAAAAGCCGTCGCATATCCGGTCATCCACCGAAAAGGTATAATCCACATACTTGCGTTTTTCCACAGTGCCGTCAGGCCCCATTTCATACTCTGTTCGCTTGGGTCCTATGCTGCAGAACACCGGTACGTTACCCAGATTGTAAAGGTGATGATGAATAGCCGGTATTCCCAGTGACCCCATCGAGGTTACAAACAGGCTGCCGTGAAAAGGACTCACCTTTAACAGCGCTTTTGGGAGAAGTCCGAAATAGTCGGCAACTCTGATAAGCCAGAATGAGAATTTTTTAATAAGTCCCGGTATGTAATTAAGTACTTTGGCTGTATTATCAAAGTCACTGTCAAGTTCTCCGCCCTTGTTGTCTCCTATTGCCGCCTTCATTTTGTTGTATATGTCAACAGCAGTGTCACAGGCATCAAATTCAATCTTTACGACCGTATCCGGCGATTCGATTGTCATTTCTTTTTTGATGTCGATGTTGACCTCGATATTGTTTCTTGCATAGATTTTCTGTCCTGATATAAAGCGGTTTACCGCAGGTCTCTGAGATACCACTCTGACATATGAAGCCATCATAACATGAAGTATTCCAAAGCCCTTATAGCCCTGCTTTCGTTTGAGTCTGACATACTCCTCAAGCCTTGTGACCTCGACCTTGTCAAAGATAAGGTTTGTGGCGTCGTTTCTGTGCACCATAATATAAGGCTCTATACGGTGCATAGGCGAAAGCTTTTTGAGAAGTCTTCCGTCAGATCTGTCGCACAGGCGTCTCCTGTACTGATTTTCACTCATAAAAATTCCTTTCTCCAATGCTAATACATATAGATTTTTAATCCTCCTCTACCTGTATTTCTTTTCCCTTTTGCTTCTACCATCACACATGCCTCTGTTTCCGGCATTGCTTCGACATATTGTGCTCCGATACCTATAAGTGTACCCAGACCAGATGGAGTTACCAGTTCGGTTGCCACGTCTACCCTCTCAAAGCGGTAGTCGCAGTTTTTACGCATAGCCATAACTGCCGGTACCGGTACCGGAATCTCGCCGTGACTGCATTGGATAAAGCCATGACCGTCACAAATAATGCCGCAGTAGATTTCTTTTATCTGAAGTCTGTCAAGACAGAATGCCACTCCCATAATATTGAGTATGGCCTCATCTCGTCCGACCTCGTGGAAATGAGTTTCCTCCAGTAATGTTCCGTGAACCTCTGCTTCCGCCTCTGCAATAGTCTGATAGATGCTGCAGGCAGTCTGCTTCGCGTTGTCACTCAGCCCGGAGTTTAATATCATCTCCTTTATTTCAATGTAGCTTCGGTGGGAGTGTGTATCATGGCTGTGGCCATGGTCGTGGTTGTGACCGCATCCGCAGCAGCCGCTGCAGGAAACTGCGCCTTTCAGGGCTTCCGCTATTTCCTCAGACGGCACGCCAAGAGCCGCAAGTCCGTTTAACACCATATCTCCGCTTATTCCGTTGCTGCAATCAAAATACAATCTATTCATATTTACCTCTGTTAATCATTGAAGCAGTATAGGCTGCTCCGAATCCGTTATCTATATTAACTACACTTATTCCGTTTGCGCAGCTGTTGAGCATGGACAAAAGCGCTGCAAGTCCGTTAAAGCTTGCGCCGTAGCCTATGCTTGTAGGCACCGCTATAACAGGTACGTCTACAAGTCCGCCTGTCACAGATGCCAGTGCGCCCTCCATTCCTGCGCATACTATTACGGCATTGGCCTTTCTTATCTCCTCTAAGCTGTCAAAGAGCCTGTGTATCCCCGCAACTCCCACATCATATATTCTGCTGACGTTGTTTCCGAGAATTTCAGCCGTTACGGCAGCTTCCTCCGCCACGGGTATATCCGAGGTTCCCGCCGTTATGACCGCTATGGAGCCTTTTTTGTCTGCGGCTTCCCTTGAGGCCGCAATTATGCGGGCCTGCTTAAAATACACTGCCTCCGGCAGTCTTTCTCTGACTGCTCTGTAGTTTGCCTCTGTTGCTCTTGTACCCATTACGGTACTGTTTTTCTGCCACAGCAGCTCCATTATATCTGCTATCTGGCTGTCTGTTTTGCCCTGACAGAAAACCACCTCGGGATAGCCTGTTCTGAGGCTCCTGTGGTTGTCTATTCTGGCAAACTCCATATCCTTAAACGGCAGCTCCTTTAATATGTCTGCCGCCTCTTCACACGAGATTTTATCAGCTCTGATATCCTCACAGAGCTTCAGTAAATATTCTCTATCCATCTATATTACCCTTAAACTGTTTTTCTGCGGCTTCTGCCGTATGAAGCATCAGAATGCACGAGGTCACTCCGCCTACGCCTCCCGGCACAGGGGTTACCGCTCCCGCCGCTTCCGAAATTTCATCAAAGTTGGCATCACCGCACATATTGCCGTCTGCGTCTACATTAATGCCTACATCTATTACTGTCTGCCCGCTGTTTGTGTGCTGTTTTTTTACTGTGTCCGGTCTGCCGGAGGCAACTGCAAGTATATCAGCCTCACTGCAGATTTTCTCCATATCGGAAGCAGTCGTGCCTGTATGGCATATGGTTACTGTGGCGTTTTTTTTCATCAGCATCATGGCAAGCGGTCTGCCTACCACAAGGCTTCTGCCAACCACTGCGGCTCTCCTGCCTTTAACCGGTATATCGTAATAGTCAAGTATCTCCATACAGGCTCTGGCAGTACAAGGCGGAAATCCTGTGTCTGTGCCTGTGAATACTCCCACCAGTGATAGGTCTGTAATTCCGTCTATGTCCTTTGCTGGCAGTATGCTCTGGCCTGCCGCCGCATCATCTATATGAGCCGGAAGCGGCCTGAAAAGCAGTATGCCGTTTACGGCATCATCGCAATTGAGCCTGTCTATCTCGGCAATGAGCTCCTCCTGCGATATTGTTTCAGGAAGCACTACGTTTTTCACCTGTATTCTTGCTTTTTCCGCGCGTTTTACTGCGCTTCTCTCATATGCCAGATCGCTTTCGGCATCTCCTACCCTTACTATTGCAAGCTGCGGGCATATTCCGTGCTGTCCCAGCATTTCAACCTTTGCTTTTATCTTTTCCATAAGGGCGTCCGCAACCGGCTTGCCCTTTAATATTTTTGCACTCATCTTCTTATCTCCTCGCGAACCTCTTCAAATATTTCCTCTGCCATATCGGAGTATTTCTCTATCAGCATATCGGCTCTTCTGTCATACTCCTCTGCAAGCTCTCTGTTGTGCATAAGCTTGGTATTTACATATACATTCAGTGACGCCCCCTTGAGAGCCGCTCTGCATATTACCGCGCCGACTCCGGCATCACTTACCGCAAGGCTGTTGCCCTTTGCCGCAAATTCCTTGTGAAGCTCTATTGCCTCACCGCATTTTTCCATTATTTCAAGAGGCGCGCTGCAGGCAAGCTTCAGACATTCCTCCATAACCTGCTTTTTTTCTTCTCTCTGCTCAGGAGTGTCCTTTGGCATACCATATGCTCTTGCAAGGGGCGCAAAGGCCTCTGCGTCTTTGTCCACAAGCTCTAGAAGCTGCACTCTCAGCTCTGCCGCTTTTTCCATAAGCGCGTACATATGGTCCTCAACGTGCGCATATTTTTTCTTACCTGCGGTAAGGGAGCCCACCATATTGCCAAGAGCCGTACCTACTGCGCCTGCCAGCGCTGCTGCACTTCCGCCGCCGGGCACAGGCGCACCTGTAGCCAGAATTTCTGCAAACTCACCGCATGATTTATCTATATAGTTCATCTCTTAACCCTCCCGTTTCTATAATTTGTCACACTTATGCATTATTATACAACATAACAGGGTTTAGGGCAAGGGTGGGATAAGTTTAACAGGGCTATGCTATCACCTGAGAATTAACAGAGGATATAAATTTGTTGAACAGAGTATAAAATATATGCTGCACATATAAAAAAGCCTCCGGTAAACAAATTATCGAAAGCTGTGTACATTTAATATTATTAATCTGTCAGAACTCACCGTTCTTATATGCCTCTGCAATTACATATGACGGTTCATAATATGCGCTGGAACTGTAATTGTCTATAATGTCACATATCGGATCGTTATAGACCCTTATTATTGCGTCAGCATAATTCTCGTTATCTGCCATAGTATCAAAAATCAGTCTGGTATACACCTTGCCCATCTGAGTCGATGACGGTATGGTATCTGCAAGATCAGTATCAACATCGGTTATGTCAAAATCTCCGTTTTCAAGCCCGTATTCTGTTATCCAGTCTGTTTCTGTTTTCAGAGGATTTTCGCAGTGAAGTACGTTTGCAAGCGAAAGGAGCCTTTCAAGCTCCGGTTTTCCGATTGCATTCGCTACATATCGGTTTCTCTGATGCAATTTGCGAGCTGTCCGCTCTATCATATAGCAGATGAAGTACACATCATCTTTTTTGATTTCCTCGTCCGGAAAAAATATATTTGTCATAGTTCATAACTCCCCTCAAAATGCAGCAGCTCCAGCGATTTCTCTGAACAAAATACAATCTGGTGTGTAGGATATCTGAATTTTACAAGTTCCCAAAAAGCTGCTTTTGAAATCATTCCCGCAGCGTAATCTTCAATATAGTCCCATATTGTATCATCTGCCATAGGTCCCTCTACAATATCATACTGGTGTTCAATACCCCTCCTGCAGTCCACCACAAACTGAAGCCAGGCTTCAGACATTTCGGGAAACAGAAGCTTATTCATATCATTGCTTTCGTCATAGCTGTATTCATTAACAACATGCCTGTTTTTCTTAGTAAGCGCCCACCTGCGTGCCTGTTTTTCAAAAAGTGTACAGTAAAATCCAAATCCAAAGTCTTTATAAAAGCCGTTCTTTATTATTTCCGGTTTTTTAACGACAATGCTGCTGCCGTGAAATAATTTCATTCATATATCCTCCCCTGCTATCAATATTATACCAAATACAAACGGTTCTGCCTACACAAAAAATCTCCGAAGCTTTTAACCGGCTCCGGAGATTTATTCACGCTATATAAATTTTTAGAACAGACCTGAAATTTTACCTGTGCTGTCTATATCTATTTTTTCTGCTGCAGGCACCTTAGGAAGTCCCGGCATAGTCATAATATCGCCTGTCTTGGCAACTATGAAGCCTGCGCCCGTGCATGCCTTGATGTCCTTGATTGTAATATCAAAGCCTCTCGGCGCTCCCAGCTTTGACGGATCGTCAGAAAAGCTGAACTGTGTCTTTGCCATACATACAGGCAGATCCTCAACTCCAAGGCTCTTAATAGTAGCAAGCTGCTTCTTTGCGGCAGGAGTATATATAACTCTGTCGGCTCTGTATATCTTTGAAGCTATTGCTGATATTTTCTCTTCGATTGACATATCATCTTCATATATATATGTGAAATCGTTAGGCTGCTCTATAAGTCTTAACACCTCGTCTGCAAGCGCCTCGCCGCCTTTGCCGCCCTTGCCCCATACCTCTGACAGCGCAACATTAACGCCAAGCTCTCTGCACCTGTCCTCAACCAGAGCAAGCTCCGCCTCTGTATCTGTAGGAAATCTGTTGATTGCGACAACTGCAGGCAGCCTGAACTGCTGAGTTATATTCTCCACGTGCTGAAGCAGGTTAGGAAGTCCCTTTTCGAGAGCTTCAAGGTTTTCGGCTCCAAGGTCGTTCTTTGCAACTCCGCCGTGATATTTAAGGGCTCTGACAGTTGCAACGATAACTACCGCCGCAGGTGTAAGTCCTGCTTTGCGGCATTTGATGTCAAGGAACTTCTCAGCTCCAAGGTCAGCGGCAAAGCCTGCCTCTGTCACTACAACATCTGCCAGCTTAAGCGCCATTTTTGTCGCCATTATCGAATTGCAGCCGTGAGCAATATTTGCAAAAGGCCCGCCGTGAATAAATACAGGCGTATGTTCAAGAGTCTGCACCAGATTAGGCTTGAGGGCGTCCTTAAGCACAGCCGCCACAGCTCCCTGTATTTTTAAATCTCTTACGGTTACAGGGCTGTCGTCACAGGTATAGCCTACCGTAATCTTCGCAACTCTTTCTTTAAGGTCATCTATGTTCTTTGAAAGACAGAGTATCGCCATTATTTCCGATGCAACAGTTATCTCAAAGCCGTCCTCTCTCGGTACGCCCTGCATTCTGCCGCCTATGCCGTCGATAACGTTTCTGAGCTGTCTGTCGTTCATATCAACGACTCTTTTCCAGGTAATCTTCTTGACATCTATTCCGAGAGCGTTGCCCTGCTGAATATGATTGTCAAGGCAGGCCGCTATAAGGTTGTTTGCAATACCTATAGCGTGCATATCTCCCGTAAAGTGAAGATTTATGTCCTCCATGGGAACAACCTGCGCGTAACCGCCTCCTGCAGCTCCGCCTTTAACTCCGAAAACAGGTCCCAGTGACGGCTCTCTCAGTGCAGCCATTACATTTATGTCCTTTGCCTTAAGCGCATCTGTAAGGCCTACTGTAGTGGTGGTCTTGCCCTCTCCCGCAGGTGTCGGCGATATGGCCGTAACCAGTACCAGCTTGCCGTCAGGTGTGTCGGCATACTCTGAAAGCATATTGTAATCAACCTTCGCCTTGTAGTTGCCGTACATTTCAAGGTATCTCTCATCAATTCCGGCAGCAGCCGCTATAGCTCTGATGTTTGTCATCTGCGCTTCCTGTGCGATCTGAATGTCAGTTTTTATCTCCATTGTTTTTCTCCTTAACGAAACTAACTTTAAAAAAGAGCCAATGTGTCCCGGCTCCAGCCCAGACGGTCGGCTCATCTTATGTCATATTCCATGTGGTTAATTCCACTTCCGTCAGTCATATAACAAGGTTATCTTATCATCTATGGTATATTTTTTCAATAGGAATTACAAAATTCCCTTGAGAAACGTCTTTCTGTGTATCGGCGTGATGCCATGCTCATTAATTCCCTGATAATGCGCCTTTGTCCCGTACCCCTTGTTGCTCTCAAAGGCATAGTGCGGATACTCTAAGGCGTATTCTTTCATCATATTATCCCTTGTGACCTTGGCTATTATCGAAGCTGCCGCTATGGATATGCTTTTGGCATCGCCCTTGATAATGGCCGTCTGCTCATTGTCTATGCCGTCTATTGTCACAGCATCGACAAGTATATGACCTATTGCCTCTCCCAGCTGTTTCTCCGCCTCTGCCACAGCCTGCCTCATGGCCTGTTTGGTCGCATTCAATATATTGATTTCATCTATGGTATTGTTGTCCTCCATGCCTATGCCGATTGCAAGGGCTCTGTCTGAGATAATCTGAAACATTTCGTTTCGTTTTTTTTCGGACAGTTTTTTGGAGTCGTCAAGTCCCGGTATATCCCAGTCCGCAGGAAGCACTGCGCAGGCTGCAAGGACAGGTCCTGCCAGAGGTCCTCTTCCCACCTCGTCAACTCCCGCAACGGTGGTTATTCCTCCTGCATAAAGCTGCTTTTCGTATACCGACATATCTATAAGCTTCTGTTTTAAAAGCTTTTCTCTTTCTTCTTTTTTCATATTAAATCTTCTCTAATGTTATTCTGCCTATGAGGCCTGCTCTGAACTCATCTAAAATAGTCCTGCCGCATCTCTCGTAATCTATTCGTTTGCCCGACAGTATCCAGCCTCTTTTGACCGCTATGGCCTCCATAGTATCAAGGGCTTCCTCACAGATTTCATCTATCTTGTATCTTGCCATAAGCTGCTCTGGATATTCTGCCTGCAGCACCTTGATAAGCTCAAGGGCGAGGGTTGCAGTATCGAGTATCTCGTCTTTAATCGAGCCGCAGAAAGCAAGGTCAAGTCCCGCCTTGGGGTCTTCAAATTTAGGCCACAGTATTCCCGGTGTATCAAGAAGCTGCATACCGTTTGAAAGGGTCAGCCACTGCTTGCCCTTTGTAACTCCCGGTCTGTCTCCGGTTTTGGTGCTTTTTTTGCCGGTCATGCGGTTTATGAGAGAGGATTTGCCCACATTGGGTACTCCGACTATCATAAGTCTGAACGGCTTGTTTCTGACCTGTTCTTTGTTTTTGTCAGCCTTAAGGCGCTCCAGCAGTCTGAAAAGCTCCTTGACTCCGCCGCCGCTCATACAGTTCATTGCCATACCGTAATACCCCTGCGCCTCAAAATGCTCTCCCCACGCTCTGTTCTGGGCAGCATCCGACAGGTCGCTTTTGTTGAGCAGCACAATTCTCGGTTTTTTGCCTACTATCTCATCAATTATAGGGTTACGGCTTGAAACGGGTATTCTCGCATCTATAACCTCTATAACCATATCCACAAGCTTCAGGTTTTCGCTGATAAGCTCGCGGGTTTTTTTCATATGACCCGGATACCAGTTTATTGATTCTATCATAATTACCTCGCGTAAAAAAGGGAACCAAAAGGTTCCCTTCAAAATTATTTCTTAGCTTTGATCTTAGCTGACTTACCTGTTCTTTCACGCATGTAGTTAAGTTTAGCTCTTCTTACTGCGCCTTCTCTTACTACTTCGATTTTCTCAATCTTTGGTGAATGAAGCGGGAATGTCTTTTCAACTCCTACACCTGAAGCAATTCTTCTAACTGTAAAAGTTTCGCCGATGCCGCCGTTCTGTTTCTTTAAAACAAAACCTTCGAAAATCTGGATTCTTTCTCTTGATCCTTCTTTGATTTTGATGTGGACTTTAACTGTATCGCCAACACCAAATGCAGGGATATCATTCTTTTTGTATTCCTGAGTTATTGCCTGTAATACATCCATGAGTATATTTCCTCCTTCCCTCCAAGACGTTCTTGGTGAAATTCTGATCCAAACCAGAGGACCGCCCGTAATAAACAAAAAGATTTTATCACAAAAGCATATCGAAAGCAAGGACTTTTTTCTAAAAATCGCCCTGCTTCTGCGTAATTTGCCTCATAATTTCAGGTATCTGTATATTCTGGGGACATCGCTTCACGCAGGCTCCGCAGCCGATACATCCGGAAGCTGCTGCTGCGCCTGAAAGCCCGCCTATTTTCCATGTTTCCCCGCCTACGCTGTGTTCATTAAAGGCCTGTATCATAAGGGGAATATCAATTCCCTCAGGACATATGCCGCCGCAATACCCGCAGCCTGAGCACGGAGCTCCCATACTCCTCAGAAACACATCAGAGGCTCTCATCAGTGTTTTCATTTCGTTTTCGTCAAGAGGCCTGAGTCTGTCAAACAGCTCTGCATTCTCTTTTACCTGCTCAACCGAGGACATACCGCTTAACACTGTCTGCACATTATCTAGGCTGTGCAGAAATCTGAAGCTCCACGACGGGATGCTCGCCGTCGGCGCCGCCGATTTTAATATGCCTGCCGCTTCTTCATTTAGAACAGAAAGAATTCCGCCTTTCATAGGCTCCATTACCCATACCGGTATATTATGGTCTTTGAGTATTTCATACTGGCTGCAGCCGTCAAGCAGCTTCCAGTCAAGATAGTTAAGCTGTATCAGCGCCATATCGAATTTATCATACCGGTCCAGAAACCGTTTAAGTGTTTCAGGCTTTGCATGTGATGAAAAGCCAAGATTTCTGATGCGCCCCGCCTCTTTCTGTCTGATAAGATAACCGAGATAGTCCCTGTCCTTATCCATATACGGCTCTATGGTCTCTTCGTCAAGACAGTGAAGCATATAGAAGTCAAAGTAGTCTGTACGGCATCTTTCAAGCTGCTCCTCAAACACCGCCTCTATATCATCGCTGCAGGCTACATAAAATTTAGTAGAAAGCAGATATTCATCTCTCGGATATCCCGCAAGCGCCTCTCCAAGAAACCTTTCGGAGTCTCCGTCCTGATATGAATATGCCGTGTCAAAACAGTTGATACCGCAGGAAATTGCCGCATCTACAATGGGCTGCGCCTTAGCTCTGTCGATAATCCCCGGTCTTCCCTCCTGCTCGGGAAATCTAAGGCCTCCAAGCCCCAGCGCAGATATTCTGCCGTCTGTTATATTTCTGTACTGCATATTTCCTCCATACCAAAACAGCCTGCGTGAAGTCCACACAGGCTGGTGATTTTAAATTTATACGTTTCTTACTATTGCACAAACCTTACGTCCGTAATTTGAAAGCTGGCTGATTTTGCCGTAGCATACGCCTGTTCTGTATGAACCTGCATGTACCACCTTGCCGCCTCCGGCATATATACCAACGTGGTTAATTCCTGATGTTGTGCCGCTTGCTGAGAAGAATATTATATCTCCTACCTTAGCGTTTGCCATATTCTTGCCAACGCTGTATTTCTTAAGTGATGCATACTGTCCCTGAGCAGATGACCTTATAACTGTCTTTTTGCCTACATCTGATTTCTTGAAAGTGTAGTATACAAATCCTGAACAGTCAAAGCTGCTTGGTCCCTGAGCTCCTGCGCGGTATGAGCAGCCCAGCTTGCTCTTTGCTGTTTTCATAAGCTTTGTCACGTCATCGTTATCATCAGTGGTTGCGCTTGCCTTTTTGGATTTGTCGCCTACTACTTCTTTGCCGCTGTCATCGTGAGCGTATGCTGCAACCTTGTAAACTTTTCTTGTGTCTGCGGCAAGACCCTTGTGAGTATAGTCTCTGTCCTTCACAGTTGCAATTCTCTTGTATGTATGGCTTGACTTGTTGTAGCAGTAAACCTTGTAGCCCTCTGCTCCGTCTACAGCCGACCATGTGATTTTGATTGAGCTTTTGCCAAGAGCCTTTGCCTTAACCTTTGACGGTGCATCAAGTTCAATCGGATCGTCCTCTTCCTCTACAGGAGCGTCCGCGTCTTCGTCGCCGTCTTCAAATCCTTCGTCTATTTCGTCCTCATCGGCAGGGTCTGTATCAACCTCTCCGTCAAGTTCTATCTGTGTCTGTGCTTCATCGTTTGATATATCCTCTGCACCAAATGCAGGTGTGTAAATTCCCATTGTGAATATTATTGCTAATGAAAGAGTTATTGCTAATAGCTTCGATTTCATAAAATTGATCTCCTTTTGGCACTCTTCTGCCTTAATATGCACTAAGTTTACCACACTTTTGCCACAGTCGTCAAGTGTTTCTGCCTATTTTTCATTTAGAGAGCAAAAAAACAGCACAAATCCCCCTTATACTCATAATCTTCAGCACATATGTACTGTTTCACAGCCAGATTGTACTTCAATCTCACATTTCAGCCGCAAATCCGAAATATATGCTTTGCCAAAATAAAGCTTCTATTATATATATCTATATATCAGATTTCAGCAGCGCCGCAAAAAACAGAAAGACAACTGAAAAAGATTCGAATATCCTTTCAGTTGTCTGTTTAATTTCTGATTAAGCTGCCGGATCGGCAGCATTTAATTACAGCTTATTAATTAAGCTTCCTGAGCTACAATCTTATCAAATTCTGCCACTGCGATTTCAAACTCTGCATCGTCAATGTCAACGAGGTCGTATTCATCTTCGCCTACTTCCTTGTAGCCGTAGATATATACATCGTCTGTGCCGTCATCAGGTATTAAAGCGATATATTCTTTGCCTGCTGCTTCGAATACACCCATAATCTCACATTCAACCTCATCACCGTCATCGAATTCAAGTGTGATAAATTCAGCTTCTTCATCTATGCCATCATTGTATCCCTTTGATTTGTTATCTGCCATTTTAATATTCCTCCGAATTGTTAATTTCTTAGACTTTACTATATATTATCCCCGAAAATATTTCAATATATTTTGAGCATTTTTTTCTGTTATTCCGTCAACTTTAACAAGTTCTTCCGCCTTTGCGGCTTTTATTCTGTCAACACTGCCAAAATATGCAAGAAGGCTGTTTCTTTTGACAGGCCCTATGCCCTCTATCTCGTCAAGTACCGAGGTAAGCATATTCTTTGTTCGAAGTGTCCTGTGATAGTCTATTGCAAACCTGTGAACCTCTTCCTGAATATTTCCCACATATTTAAAGAGCAGCGGGCTGTCCTTTATCTGTATCGTATTAAACTCGCCGTTTTTTTCATAGACGAGTTCCTTGGTTCTGTGGCTGTCGTCCTTTGCCATGCCAAACACAGGTATATCTAACTTCATAGCCCGCAGAACCTTATTTGCAGCGGCAACATGACCCTTGCCCCCGTCTATAAAGAGCATATCCGGGTATGTGTTAAAAGAGCTGTCACCGGTCTTTGCCCTCTTAAATCTTCTGTACAGAACCTCCTGCATGCTGCCGTAGTCATCGGGGCCCTCAACGGTTTTAACTTTAAATCTTCTGTAGTCTTTTTTGACCCTGCGGCTTCCGTCAAACACAACCATAGCTCCCACAGAATCCACACCGTTGATATCGGAGATATCATAGGCCTCCACCCTGTAGCCGTGAGGTCCGGCGTTCAGGCAGGAATATACGGCATCTATCTGTTTTCTGAGAGAGTCCTCTCTCTCCTGCCTTGCCTCTGCTCTGTCATCTATGGTCTTTGCCATTTCGACAACATCTTTTCTGGCGAGGTCAAGTATGGCTTTTTTTTCACCCTTGAGCGGCATAAACACAGCAGTCTTTCTGCCCCACAATTGTGACAGATAATCTGACAGGATATCCGCATCGGAAAGCGCCTCCTCTGTAAGGATTTCTCTTGGTCCCGAAGTCAGCTCTCCGTAGTACTGCTTGATAAACGAGCTTATCATATCTCCCGGAGTTTCCTCTCCCTCTGTATGCATCTCGAAGTTTTCTCTGCCGCTGAGCTTGCCGTCTCTGACATAGAATACAACTATAAAGGAGTCCTCTCTGCCTCTCAGCGTCAGAATTATATCCATATCCTTGTCGCTTCTGAGTACAACTCTCTGCTTCTCATTTATAGCCTCCAGCGCCATGATATTGTCTCTGTATTTTGCAGCCGTCTCAAAATCAAGCTGCTCCGCCGCAGCCTCAAGCTTTGATTTCATTTCATTTACAAGAGGTTTTGTGCTGCCGCTGAGAAACTCTGCCACCCGGTTTACAGACTCCCTGTACTCAGCTTTGGATACATTACCGGTACAGATGCCTCTGCACTGTTCTATATGATAGTTTAGGCATGGTCTGAAATCCTTGGGAAAGCTCTGAGCGGAGCATTTTTTGAGTCTGTAGATTTCACCCATCAGATCGACTATCCGGTTTACAGCGCCCACGTCTGAATACGGTCCGAAATATCTGGCGCCGTCGTTTTCAACACGCCTTGTTTTGAGTATCCTCGGATAATCCTCTTTCATTGTGATTTTAATATATGGATAGGTTTTGTCGTCCCGCAGAAGTATGTTGTACTTAGGAGAGTATCTTTTGATAAGATTGCACTCTAAAATCAGAGCCTCCATCTCGGTTGCAGTAGTTATATATTCAAACTCAGCAATATGCGACACCATGGCCGACACCTTGCTGTCCATATTTTTCTGGCTCTGAAAATACTGCCTTACTCTGTTTCTGAGGGACACAGCCTTGCCTACATAAATTACTTCACCAAGTCTGTCCTTGTGTATATATACTCCCGGCGAATCGGGAAGTTTTTTTAGATTTTCTTTAATATCAAACATATTATCACAAAAGGTCATCGTATTAACGATGACCGTATTTTCTTTCTCTTGCTATTTTCATTGCCTGTCTCTGTCTCTGCTTCATACGCTTGCGCCTGTTCATAATCCTTATAATGACTATTGCTATCGCAAGAAGCACCAGAACAATGGCTGCTATAAGGAGGGCCAGCTTGCCCGGATACGCCACATGACCATTGTAAAGGAAACTGAACATCCCCTCTTCAACCTTATCTGCCGTAACTATATTCGTTGTGGTAACAAGCTCCTTATCCTTATATACCTTGACCTGACCTACTACCGTACCCTTTGCAATCGGCGCCACTATTTTATCATTCCATACAATGTCTTTAGTGACAATGTCCTTGCTTTCACTT
This sequence comes from uncultured Clostridia bacterium, assembly GCA_934256595.1. GTDB lineage: Bacteria > Bacillota > Clostridia > Peptostreptococcales > Anaerovoracaceae > UMGS973. The sequence goes on along the minus strand of CAKQOW010000003.1, from coordinate 52,497 downwards.
TTTTTGAGATTTACCGAAGCATAGTAGTCTGTAACGGTTTTAACCTCATCAGGCTTGCCGCCCTTAACCTTGATGGTTTCTACGGTTTCTCCCTTATCATATACATTGTATGTAGCATAATTTGCAAAACCGTACTCAAACAGCGCTATTGTGTCTGCAAATCTGCCGAAATCAGAGGAATGCATTACAACCGAAATCAGCTCTGTGCCGTTTCTCTCCGCCGCAGCGCACAGACTGCCCAGTGCTACAGGAGTAAAGCCTGTCTTGATACCTATTGCATCTTTGTAATACGGCTTGCGGTATTCACCGTTTACAACTATATCGTTGTACTTGTCCGACAGCAGTCTGTTGGTTGTGTACAGCGGTCTTTTTTTGTTTTTGTTGGTTTTCGGAACCGTATAGCTTGTCATTGAAACGATTTCTCTAAAGGTTTCGTTTTTCATCGCTTCCTTTGCAATCATTGCAAAGTCATAGGCTGTAGACACATGCTTCTTGTCATCAAGTCCGTTTGGGTTGAGAAAGTTTGTGTTCTTTGCCCCCAGCTCCTTTGCCTTGCCGTTCATAAGGTTCGCAAAATCCTTGACGGTCCCTGACATAGTCTTGGCAAGAGCTACAGCGCAGTCATTGGCAGATGATACAAGCATTGCCTTTAGAAGCTGCTCCACGGTGAATTTCTCGCCCGGGTGCATATATATGATGTTTCCCTCTGTGTACGGGGTTTCATCGTCTATGGTAACAACCGTATCCATATCAAGATTTTCTATTGCAAGAAGCGCCGTCATTATCTTGGTCATACTGGCAGGCGCCATCTGAACGTCTTTGTTTTTCGAAAACAGAATTTCTCCTGTTTTGGCATCAATTAAAATCGCCGTTGTTGCCTCAAGCTCAGGCGTGTCCTTTGACGATGCACCGTAGGCGCATACTGAAGTTCCCAGAGTCATGCTCAGGACAACTACAACAGTTAAGACCGCAGTCAATAGTCTTTTCATAAGAAGTGTACTCCTTTATTTTTTGAAGAAATAGTCGGCAAGCTCATAGCCTGATCCGAATTTTGAACCTTTGACACCCGATGTTTCATTAAAGTCTCTGGTGTCGTCATAAGGCTTCTCGTCTGTACTGTCATAGAGAACAAACGGTACAGGCTCAGGTGTATGAGTTCTTACAGCTATAGGAGTTCTGTGATCCGGAACTATAAGGAATCTGAAATCCTCACCGTCTGCCTTGAGTCCTTCTACTATCGGCTTTACTATTTTGTCATCTATTCTTTCAAGGGAAAGCACCTTGCCCTCGGCATCACCCTGATGACCGCATTCGTCAGGTCCCTCAAGATGAACATATACGAAGTCTTTGCCCTCTCTGAAAGCCGCAAGCGCTGCATCTGCCTTGCCCTCATAGTTGGTGTTGAGCGTACCTGTACTGCCCTCTACGTCTATTGAGTCAAGCCCTGCGCAGATTGCAATACCCTTAATCAGATCCACCGCCGAAATTGCTGCTCCTGTAATTCCGAATTTATCTTTGAATGATGAAAGCTTAGGCTTCCTGCCCTCGCCCCATATCCACATTGAGTTTGCAGGGTTTAAGTCTCTTGCAATTCTGTCTTTGTTTACAGGGTGGTCTTTGAGTATCTCGTAGCTTTTTTTCATCATGCTTATGAACATGTCAGCATGCTCGCCCTTAGGCAGATGGTCGCCGGCTCTCTGTCCAAGAACATCATGAGGCGGTGTAAACTCAAGCTCTGTAGTACCGTTTTTCCATATCATACAGTGTCTGTAGCTGACGCCTGTGTAAAGCTGGATTTCATCATTCTGAAACTCTGCCTGCAGTGCTTTGATTAGCTGATCCGCCTCGGGAGTTGTGATTTCTCCGGAGCTGTGATCGGCTATAATCAGATCCTCGTATTCGCCCTCTCCTGTAAGTGTTATGATATTGACTCTGAACGATACGTCCGTATCCTCCATATCAATGCCTATTGATGCAGCTTCAAGAGGTGATCTGCCTGTCAGATATACCGCAGGGTCATAGCCCATTACAGACAGGTTACCCGCGTCGCTTCCCGGTGCGCAGCCTGTAGGGATTGTCTGAACCATACCTGCCTGTCCCTTTGCTGCCAGTTCTTTAGTGTATTTCATATCTGCCGCTTCAAGAGTTGTTTTGCCGCCGAGAGCCTCAAGCGGCTCTCCGCCTGCCCCGTCAGCAAGCACTATCAAGTATTTCATACTGCCTCCATTCTGTATATGAAAAGCCTTTCCGTACAGAAAGGCTTTTGAATAATACTATTTGTTTTCTGCTTCAAATTTCTTCATAAACTCTATAAGTGTATCTACGCCCTCCATCGGCATTGCATTGTATATGCTTGCTCTCATGCCGCCGATTGATCTGTGTCCGCCTAAGTTTACAAGACCTGCGGCCTTGCCCTCTGCAACGAATTTTTTGTCGAGAGCCTCATTGCCTGTAACGAATGTAACGTTCATAAGCGATCTGTCCTCTGCCGCTTTGACAGGGCAGTTGTAAAGTGTGCTCTCATCAATGTATTTATGAAGCTTTGCAGCCTTTTCTCTGTTTACTTTATTAAGCTGTGCTATGCCGCCCATAACCTTGATGTTTTTGAATACAAGACCTGCCACATAGATGCCGAAGCACGGCGGTGTGTTGTATGCAGAATCGTTGTCTGCGTGAATCTTGTAGTCAAGATATGTAGGGCAGGTTTCAGGCGCATATCCGAGAAGATCCTCTCTGATAATTACGATAGTAACGCCTGCCGGTCCCACGTTCTTCTGCGCGCCTGCATATATAAGGCCGAACTTTGATACATCTATCTCCTCTGACAGTATGCACGATGACATATCTGCTACAAGAGGAATATCTCCGGTGTCCGGAATGTATGAATAGTGGGTGCCGTAAATTGTATTGTTGTAGGTGATATGAACATAGTCCGCATCAGCTCTGAAGTCTTCTTTTTTAACTTTAGGGATAAAGTCATAGGTTGTATCCTCTGATGATGCCGTTATTTGTATATCTCCGAATTTCTTAGCTTCTTTGTATGCTTTTTTTGCCCAGCTTCCTGTGATAATGTAGTCTGCTTTTTTGGAATTTCTCAAAAGGTTCAGCGGTACCATTGCAAACTGCAGTGTACCTCCGCCCTGCAGGAACATTACCTTGTAGTTCTCAGGAATATTCATTATATCTCTTAAATCCGCTTCTGCTTCTGCAAGTATTTTTTTGAACTCTGCCGATCTGTGGCTCATTTCCATTACCGACTGTCCGCAGCCCTGGTAATTAGGCAGATCTTTTGCAGCTTCTTCGATTACGTTAAGAGGGAGCATTGATGGACCTGCTGAGAAATTATATACTCTGTCATATTTACTCATTTTTTTGTCCTCCCGGTTGGTTAATTAGTCTGTTTTAACCATTGTACCACTTTACTAAGCTCCAGTAAAGTGGTATACTTTTATTATTATTTAATTTTCGAGGTGATACAATGTTTAAAATAGCAACACTTAATAAAATTTCACCGGCAGGGCTTTCACGTCTTACCGATAACTATACTATTACTGAAAACGTTGACGAAGCAAATGCAATTCTGGTAAGAAGCCAGGCTATGCACGATATGGATTTTTCGGACAATCTGCTTTCAATCGCAAGAGCCGGCGCAGGAGTAAACAACATTCCTCTCGACAGATGCGCAGAGGAGGGAATTGTCGTATTCAACACTCCGGGAGCCAATGCCAATGCAGTTAAAGAGCTGGTGCTTGCAGGTATGTTTATGGCTGCAAGAAATATCCCTGAGGCTGTAATCTGGGCTAAGAGCCTTGACAGCGATGTACTCAAGGCATACGAAAAAGGCAAGGGTCAGTTTGCGGGAACAGAAATCGCAGGCAAAACACTGGGAGTCATCGGTCTTGGCGCAATAGGCATCAAAATTGCAAACGCCGCAGAGGCTCTGGGAATGAACGTTATCGGATACGATCCGTTCCTGACTGTAAATGCAGCTCACAGAATTTCAAATACAGCAGAAATCGTAAACGATATGAAAGATATGCTGGGTAAATGTGACTACATAACAATTCATGTGCCTGCCACAGACTCAACCAAGAGCATGATGAACAAAGAAGTGTTTGACCAGATGAAAGACGGCGTTATCTTCCTTAATTTCTCAAGAGATAAGCTGGTAAACGACGCTGACCTGATGGCTGCAATAGACTCAGGCAAAATCAGAAAATATGTAACCGACTTTGCAACAGATGAGCTTCTTCACTATGACAATGTTATAGCTATTCCTCATCTTGGCGCTTCCTCGGCAGAAGCGGAGGACAACTGCGCTACAATGGCTGCGCTTCAGACTATGGACTACATCGAAAACGGCAATATAGTAAATTCCGTTAATTTCCCTGCTGTAAGCCTCGGCGCAAAGGCAGGTACAAGAATAGCTGTGCTTTCAAAGGCAAACGACACTATCATTTCAGACGTAACGGCAGCGCTCAATGCCAAAAATGCCGTAATTTCAAACATCATCAGCAAGACAAAGGGCAATTTCGCATATACGCTGGTTGAAACCCCTGCTGCGGTTGATGCTCTTGAAATCGCAAACGACAGTGTAATCAGAGTAAGAATAATCTAATCTGAAAGCAATATCAAGACACGAGAAAGGCTGTGAACTTTATCTTTCACAGCCTCGGTTTTTTATTACTCTATCTATTTCCTTGCACAATATGCAAAGTCGTAAAAATACTTTTCGATAAACGCTCTGTCTGTTTTATACTCGTTTTCACCCACAAAATAGTCGCACATAACTTCCCGCAGTCTAAGGAGTTCTTTAAATATGCCACGATGTTCTGTTCTCTTGGACTGCGCTCCCTGTATGGACAGGTCTAAAAGTTCAAGTCCACGCTCAAAGGCTTTCATTTCTTTTTCCCTGTCACCCTTATCTTTTCTCTTTGCAGCCCTGCCAAACTCACTTCCTATGTTTGCAAGCTGCTGTGCCAGTGTCATCGTCTGCCATCTTCCTGACGCAAGCTCCCTGTGCTGATATTCTCCTAAATTTCTATCCATTTTTCAACAGCCTCTAAAACTTTATTTCTGATTTTTTCATCTTCTACATATCTTGAGCGGTTATTCTGCTTCGGATGAATATTGATAAGTGAGTCAAACTCTACAAATTCCTCAACGTCATCCTCACCTGTGAGAAAATTTATTCCCCACAGATTGCACAGCTCAGAGCCCTCATCAATCAAAGCTCCCTCGATATCTGCATGCAGTTCGGCATCAACCCCTATTGTCTGCTTTTCGATGTCCACAACCGCCTTAATCTTATCCTCAAAATATCCGCTATCCATTTTGTTTAGCTCATCTCTGCTGATTTTTTTAGAAATTATCTCCATTTATGTTCTCCCTCGCTCTTTTTTCTTAATACCCACTATATCGCCTTTTACAGCAGGTCGCAATATTTTCTCATGCAAAGTGCGGGTTATTTCGCCACTCCCCATAAATATTAATCTTCACAAAACCTGAGCCAAGGCGCAAATAATACCTTAAAAAAAGCCTTTAAAGGTACAAATAACTCTTAGAACCACTTGGAAATTGGTGCAGATTAGTTGTACTGTATCAAAGAAAAACACAGCAACACTTATCTGAAGCTGTGTTTTTTATCTAATGTAAAATTATATTTCATCAGCGGTTTCCGCCAGTACATTTCCGTCCTTGTCATAAACTGTATAAACCAGCCGCCGTTCTCTTTCATATGCATTCGGTACTGCAAAAAGATATGCCGAGATACCGGTTTTGTTCAGCCGGAAAGTTTCCGACCTGTCTATACTCTCCGTACCGTCATCGTTACAGCGTATTGACTTGAAATCCATTTTCACCGCATTTCCTCTGTCCACAACACCAATAAGGAACTCATCGGTATCAAATTCCGTTGCAAACATAACCATACATTCCGGCTCATCCGAAGCGCCTCCGCTGCCGCCGCCGTCGTTGTCTATAAGGTATGCTCCCAGCTTATTCTCCTCGCAGGTAAAGGCTGATATTCTATAGCTTCCGTATTCTGCGGAATCGTGAAACACAACATTACTGTACATAGAATTAACAGCATTGACCATGCGGTCAGCTCCCGTCTGCTTCAGCGGAAAGCCCTGCCATAATACCACAGCAATAATCACCGCTGCAACCGCTATTAAACTCCCTATAATATATTTCCTCGATGTCATTATACTACCTCCCGCCAACGTCTACAGCCTTATCTTCTGCCCGTTGATTGTAACAGACTCTATATCATCAATATCAACCACCTTGCCAAACTGCAGGCTGCACACTCTGCCAAATACTCCGCTGCTGCTGCCGCCTGATACACTTGCAGCTGCAAGGTTTTCACCTGATTTAAGAGTAACAGCATCTATGCTGATATCCTCCATAATCACATTGCGACCTCTGGTGAAATCGGCCCTTACCGATATCGGTGATATTTCAATCCCCTTGAGTCTGCATCTGCCGTCACCCACCTTTATGACCTGTCCCGACGACACCTTGCGGCTTACAGGCGTATAATCTAGGTCAATGGACACTTTCCATTCCTTATTAATCAGCACTTCATCATCTGTACTGCACAGGTTTTTAAATGTAACATCAAAGCTTCCCTTGTTTACCTTGGTTGTGCGAAGATCCATAGAAACCGCGGCATAAAGCGCTCCGTCATCAACTATATAGTCGGTGTACCAGCCTCCTGCCGCAGGCTTCTTTGTTTCAACATATACCGTATCAAAATACACATCGTTAAGGTCCTTTATGTCAAGCATATCCGCATCTTTAATATCAACCCTGTAAAGCACATATGCGCAGTGTCTGTCCCCCATTGCCTGCACCGCAGTTATCTTTACTCCGTTTGCCTCCACGCTTTCATCAAGGTTCTGAACAGCCTCTCCCATATCAATAGACTGCCCGTTTTCAAAGAGTCCTGCAAGTCTGTAATCAAGCCCCGTGGTTTCGGCAGCAAACACACCGCAGGCCAGCAGCGCGATAACTGCCGCGCATACCCACACAATTCTAAACCTTGGAGTTTTCTTTTTCATACCCGCAAGCTGCAGGGTCCTCTGCTTAATTCTTTCGGCTGCGTCCTTTTCCAGCGCGCTGTTTTCGATTAATTCCGCTTCCCGCTCTGTCACATATGTGATATTCTCGCTTATTTTCATATCAAATACCCCTTTCCAGCAGCTTTGCTTTCAGCTTTTCTTTGTTTCTTGCAAGTCTGTTTTCGACCTGCTTCAGCGAAAGATCAAGCCTTTCTGCAATTTCCCTGTTTTTGAAGAAGTAAAAATATTTTAAAATGAAAATACTCCTGTCCGGTTCGCCCATCTCATCTACACTGCGGTGTATAATCTGCTCCTGCTGTTTTTTCATAAAAACATCTTCTGGAGTTTCTATATCTATATCGTCCCACTCATACTCCACAGGCGCAGCTTTGGCGGCGTCAAGCGCCGCATTTCTTGCAATGCCGTATATATAGCTTTTGAGCGACCCCTTGCCGTTATAGCTTCCCGCATATTTCCACAGCCTGTAAAACACCTGTGATACAGCCTCTTCAATATCTTCTCTGTTCTGAAGCACAGAGCTGCATATTGTTCTGACCGCACCGCCGTACAGGTCAATGGCTGCTGCAATGCCCTGCTCCGGTTTTTTCTTTATAAGGGCTATCAGTTTTTCATCAGTCATAATTTCCTTCCTCCATATACCTATACCTGACCTTTTACTGTTTACACTCATATTTTTTAAAAAACCGGCAGAATTTTTTAAAGAGCTATGGTCAGAGCTATCATAACCTGCGCTATGTAGTAGGTAATAAGGTTTGCGGCATTGTACCAGCTCCGTTTGATTTTGCCAAACTGTGTAAGTATATAGAGTATATCGCTTATCATAAATATGAAAGCTCCCGCCGCAAGAAGTACCGTAAACTCAGTTGCTCCTGTCATAATCAGAAGTCCTGCCGCAAAGGAGAATGTCGAAATCATAATAATGAAGTAGATTATGCCAAGGGGTTTAAGTTCTTTTTTGACATCTATCTTTCTTAACAATATCGTAATTATTGTCAAACACAGCACAAGCGACAGGGGTAACGCTGCTATATACACTCTGCTTCCGGAGATTAAGGCTGCCGCAATATATACTGCGTGGCCCGCAAAGAAAAAGGCTGTTCCTGTTTTAAGGCACATTTCATCGTATTTTGACGATACGAATCGGAGATTGAGGAAAAAGTCTCCCGCGCAGCCCAGCGCAAGCCCTACGATTATAAGTCGGGCGTAGGTGCCGCCGCCTGTAAGCTGCGCGCAGTGTATTCCAAGGTACACAAACACCAGAGATGCCAGCGTTTTGAGAATTACCGCCGGTATATACTTTTTCATATAGTCCGTAATTATGAATACTATGTCTATCACAAAGCCTATAGCTATTATCGCCGTAAAAGTCATATGGTCCCTCCTAAAAAACAAACTGTATCATAAGCATATAGCAGACTGTTCCCGCAAGTATGGAAAGCAGCATATTGTGCTTCCACTTGTGCAGGGCTATTACCAGAAACACCGATACAAGCTCAGGTATACCGTGGCTGCCGCCTGTAAAGGACACTCCTTTGAGGCAGTATATTACAAGCATACCCATTATCGCATAAGGCAGCACATCTCCAAGATACAGTATGGCTGCCGGCGGCTCTTTTCTGAAAATTATAAACGGAGCAAACCTTATGGCTATTGTAACGATTGATGCAACGCCTATAACGGCCAGTGCATATAGATTATCTGTCATCTGTCTCCTCCTTTGTTATCCATCGTTTTTCTATGAGAAGCAGCGCCGTAATTCCCGCCATTGCAGGTATAAGGAAGCTGCCCGGTCCGAATATGAGAAGTGATATAACTGAAATGCCAATACCTGTAACTGCCGGCAGGTGCTGCTTTGTTTTTTCCCACTGCTCCACAAATATTACTGTAAACAGCGCCGTCATTGCAAAATCTATTCCTGCCGTATCAAAGGTTATGGCGCTGCCTATAATTCCGCCGATGATGCTTCCGGTCATCCAGTAAATCTGATTAAACAGGGACACGAGAAAGCAGTATTTCTTCTCGTCCACATCATCAGGCAAATCGGGTGAGCATACCAGCGAGAAAGTTTCGTCAGGCAGAGCGTATATAACGTAGGGTTTAACCCTGCCGATGTTTTTGTATTTTTCAAGCATGGCAATACCGTAAAACAGGTGCCTCAGATTAACCATCAGAGTCATCACCGCCGTTGTCAGCATGCTTGCTCCCGATGTTATAAGGTTTATAACTACAAACTGCATAGAGCCTGCGTATATGCCTATGCTCATAAGAGCCGCCCACCACCAGCCGTAGCCCTTGCTTTCAAGGAGAACTCCAAAGGCCGCACCTATTACCAGAAAGCTTGCCATTATTGGAATTGTTACTTTAAATGAATATTTTACAGTTGCTTTGTCTTTCATATATGTCCCTTTCCTATGCTGTAAATATATTATAGTATGTTACAGATAATAGTTCATTACCAGCGCAACAGCTTTATCCTTGCCTGTGTTTTTGTAGGTATGTTCGTTGTCCGCCGTAAATTCTATGGCATCGTCCTTATGAAGAACATACTGCCTGCCCTCTACTGTAAGCTCCAGCTCTCCCTCAAGAAGCATCAGATATTCCATTGATTTTGCCGGGTGTCCCATTGAGGTGTGGCTGCTGCCTGCTTCAATTTCGGTCTGAAACCACTCAAAATTGCGCGACGGTGTGCCGGCAAAATAGCAGTACATTTTATAGCTGCCTCCGTCATCTGACTGCGCCACCGTCCTGTCTCTGGTTACAACCTCTATTGTCCCTTTTGTCTGCTCAAACAGGGCGGAGTACGGGATATTAAGTCCCCCTGCTATTTTCCATACGGTGTTGACCGTAGGATTGGCCTCGCCCTTTTCTATCTGCGATAGCATTACCTTGCTTATTCCCGAAAGCTCCGCAAGACGGCTCAGGCTCAGGTTTCTCTCAGCTCTGAATTTTTTAAGATTTGCTGCTATTATCTGATTAATATCCATATATACCTCACAAAATATATTTAACATTTGTAAACTATATTTTATTATACTCATAATCTAAACAAAGTCAACAAAATAAGGCTGTCAAATAAAACAGCCTTATTTTACAGACATTCGGAAACAGGCTCAGCCGTTACCCGCTGCGCCTGTTTTCTCTATACGGTTATTTCTCCATCAGAACCTTCATATCCTCCTCCGGCGTACTGATTGGCGCAATACCGAAATTCTCAACCAGAAAATCCAGTACTGCAGGAGAAACAAATGCAGGCAGTGACGGGCCGATGCGGATGTTTTTAATACCCAGATAGAGCAGAGTAAGAAGAATACAGACAGCCTTCTGCTCATACCATGAAAGCACCATTGAAAGCGGCAGTTCATTAACACCGCAGCAAAAGGCTTCTGCCAGAGCAACGGCAATTTTAATTGCTCCGTAAGCATCGTTGCACTGCCCTATATCCATCAGTCGAGGAAGCTCCCCTATAGTTCCAAGCTCCATATCGTTGAAACGGAATTTGCCGCACGCCAGTGTCAGAACAACAGTGTTCTCCGGTGTTTTCTTTACGAAATCAGTATAGTAATTACGCCCCGGCCGCGCTCCGTCGCAGCCTCCTACAAGAAAGAAGTGTTTAATATCACCGTTTTTAACTGCATCTATAACCTTGTCTGCTACGCCCAGTACTGTCGCATGTCCGAAACCTGTTGTCACTGTTTTGCCCCCGTTTATGCCTGTGAAGCTTTTATTTTCCCTGTAGCCTTCAAGCTGAACAGCTTTTTCGATAACAGGTGTAAAATCCTTATCCTCTCCTATATGTGAAATCTCCGGATAAGACACAAGCGCTGTTGTGAATACTCTGTCCGCATAGTTTTCCTTCGGCGGCATCAGACAGTTGGTGGTAAACAGGATCGGCGCAGGAATATCACTGAATTCTTTTTGCTGATTCTGCCACGCAGTTCCGAAATTCCCCTTGAGATGGGAATATTTTTTCAGTTCCGGATAACTGTGCGCCGGAAGCATCTCGCCATGTGTATAAATATTAATACCCCTGTTTTCAGTCTGCTCCAGCAGAAGCTTCAGATCGTGCAGATCGTGTCCCGAGATAACGATAAACGGACCTTTTTCGACCTCTAAAGGCACAGTGACAGGAACAGGGTTTCCGTAGCTTTCAGTATTAGCCCTGTCAAGCAGTTCCATACAGTTAAGATTGTATCTGCCTACTTCCATTACCGCAGCCAGCAGTTCCTCTTTAGTCTGCTCACTACCTGTGACTGCCAGCGATTTTGCAAAAAATCTGTTGAGCTTTTCATCAGTATAGCCAAGCACCATAGCATGATATGCATATGCCGCCATGCCGCGAATACCAAACAGTATAAGGGATTTCAGACTGCGTATATCCTCATTTTCATTCCACAGTTCCGACATATCATAGTCGTTTTCTGCAAAACCGTCCGACAGTCTTATCTTTTCACCCCGTACTCTTTCTGTCATACCCATAATGGTTCTATCATCAAAGCTTACATTGGTAACTGTAGTAAAAAGCCCTTCAATAATAAGCCTCCACGTTCTGTCATCGGCTGCACTGCTGCTGCCTGCGGCGCGCGCCAGCCCGATAAGTGCTCCTGTGAGTTCGTCCTGCAGCCCCGCTGTACCTGCTTTTTTTCCGCACACACCTGCCATTCCTGTGCAGCTGCTGCATCCTGCTGTCTGTTCACACTGAAAACAAAACATATTTTCTTTCATAAGGTTTACCTCCCGATTAAATTTTCATTTTTACTAAAGCACCTGAATTTCAGGGTTTTTATCACCAAACTTTTCCTTCAGTTCTGCACATATTTCACTGCGCGATCTTTCATTTTTCTCTGAATTTTTAATAAATCTGTATGCCTGAAACAACGAAGACGGTCCTATTTCGGAGCTGAAAAATCCTATCCCCTGATTCCACGCGAGCAGCTCAAAGACATCATCTAAAACTGCGGATTCCACACCGCAGATATATGCCTTTACAAGTTCTCTGGCTGCCTGACGCATACGACCTGCCCCTACAGCATTGGCAAGAGATAAAAGAAGTCTTGTTTCATACGGAATCGTCCTCTTTTCGCTCTGCCATGTAAGCTTCCAGAAATCTGTCGCAATCTGCCCCAGTTTTTCATCTATCACAGGGAAATTTAAAAGGGCAAAGGGTTTAAAAGGAGCCTCGTCTGCCGCAGCTGTTTCTTCGGCTCTGAAAAAATAAATATGAAACTCCGCATCACCTGTCTGTTCCGTACAATGTTCATATCCCAAAGCCTCCATAACAGGGTAAAGAGGGTGAGGCTCAAAGGTCTGTACGATATGAAGCCCTTCTCCTTTTTTCATTTTCCCGGCTTTCTTTTTCAGTCCCTCAAAAAAATTCCCCTGCAGATACCTTACGTCAACTTTCTCAAATTCATTTTTTCTGCTTTTCCAGTTTTCACTATTCATTTCCTATTCCCCTTTTCTTTTTTTGTAGAAATACATATGATATTCATCCCTGTCCGTCTGTTCCGTATAGCTTTCATAACCCATAGCTTTCATAACCGGATACAGGGGATACGGCCTGAAGTTCTGTATAATATGAAGTCCCTCTCCTTCTGCTGTACCCAGCGCCTTCTTTCTCAGTTCCGGCAGGAAATCAAGTTTTAATCCCCGTACATCCATAGTTTCAAATCCTTTGATTTTGTCTTTCCATCTATTGTAACTCATAATACATTACCTGCTTTTTATTCCACTTCAAATTCCTCTTTGCTCACATTGCACAGCGGACACTCAAAATCCTCCGGAAGACTGCTCCATTTTGTCCCCGGAGCAATGCCGCACTTCTCACAGCCCTTGTTTTCGTCATATTCCCATCCGCATACACTGCATACATACTTCATAGCAATTACCTCTCTTTCTTTTTTGTATAAATTTATCCTTTATTTTTTGTATTTTGCTGCTTTCTCTTGATGTTGTGCCCCAAGTATACTATAATTTAAAATGATATTCGGTTGTTATAACAACGTAAGGAGATTTTTTTATGGGAATTAATCTGTCCGGCACTCAGCTTTTTCGCGGAATAGAAGAAAAAAACATAGAATTACTGCTTAAATGTCTTGATGCCAAAGAAAAAAAATATAAAAAGGGGGAAATCATTCTTTCGGAGGGTTCCTGTACGCAGCAGCTTGGAATAGTGCTTGAAGGTATGGCTATAGTAGAGCTTGGTGATATATGGGGAAACAACAGCGTATTAAACAGTACAGGTCCGGGAGGCGCCTTTGCCGAAGCCTACGCCTGTGTTCCCGGCGAGCCTCTGATGGTAAATGTAATCGCCGCAGAAAATACTGCCGTTCTGTTTATAAGTGTGACAAAGCTGCTGTCCGTATGTGAAAAAAGCTGCGTCTTTCACAGCAGAGCAATACGAAACCTCCTGACTTTGTGCGCATCCAAAAACCTGCAGCTTTCACGACGTGTACTGCATACGAGTTCGAAGTCCATAAGAATAAGGCTTATGTCGTTTTTTTCGGAATGTATTAAAAAATCCGGCAGCTATTCTTTTGATATACCATATAACAGACAGCAGCTGGCGGATTATCTGAACGTAGACAGAAGCGCTCTTTCCAATGAACTGTCCAAAATGAAAAAAGACGGAATTCTCAAGTACAGCAAAAATCACTTTGATATTTTAAGGCCGCATAATCCACTTTAGTCTTATTTCCAGGCACTTTAAAACGCCGGCAGAACCGGCGTTTTACTCTTTAATTATTCCTGTATACCCATATGTTCATCACGCTTTCGGCAATATCTTCATAGCTCCATTTATGGCGTGACCTCTTTTTGCTGTTAGGGTCATTGACCTTAAATTTACCGTTTTCGTATTCTGTAAGGACTATGAAATGTCCCGTTTTTGTGAACTTCCCCGGTCCCATACTGCATATCACAGGATTGCCGACCTCCAGATTGGATATAAGGCGGTCCCTGTCAAGAGGTATCTGTGTCACATCAAGCCCCAGATTTGATGCGCCGTTTCCCATAAGCTCCCATGAAGTCCCCGTACCATTTACATAATAGCCGTTGTTTTGACTGTACTGAGCCATCTGATACGGGTTCATACCAGTATCCCCTGTGAGATATATGTATACCATCGAAAGACATACAGGACCGCAGCCGTTAATGCCGATAATACCGTCTCCGTACTCTCTGTATCCCCATCTCTGATCCCACTGCAGCAGTTTCGGCACACTGCTGCCTCCGGCCTCCTTCTCCAAGTTGATTTCCGGCTCAATATCCTTTCTTTGAGGATATTCCAGAACAAATTTCTTTGTTTCCTTATTTGATGCAAGCAGCTGTATCATCTCGTCCGGATATTCAGACATATATATGTTATGTCTGTCCGCATAGCTTTGCACAATCTGCTCTGCGGATTTACCCGCATCAAGCCCCCTGACACATATAATCGCAACTGCCGCAAGCACCATAATAAGTAATATTTTTCTGCGCTTCGTTCGGTTTTTTCCTGCCGGTTTTCTTTTTTTTCTCATTATCTCCTGCTCCGTAATTCCCTACATCACATTAAATTCAACTGCCGCCTTGAACAAATCTCCGTCTATGGCAAGCTTAAGCTCTCCGCCCTGAAGCGCCGCCAGATTTCCTGCTATGGAAAGTCCCAGGCCGCTGCCCTCTGTGTTTCTGGATTCATCGCCCCTTACAAAGCGCTCCATAAGCTCGTCTGCCGATATGTTAAGCTCATATTTTGAAATATTTTTAAATGACATCACGGCTTTGTTTCCGGCTCTGTAAACATCGAGATATACTCTTGTTCCGTCCTGCGCATATTTACATATGTTGCCCAGCAGGTTGTCGATTATTCTCCACAGATGTCTGCCGTCAGCCATAATGCGCATATCCTCATCTGCAATATTTACAACAGGTTTAAGCCCCGCCTCAAGCAGCTTATCCTCATATTCTCCGAGAGCCTGATTGAGTATCATACCCAGACTGCACTCTCTAAGCTCTACAGGCAGATTGCCTGTGCTTGCCTTGGAAGCCTCCACTATGTCCTCAGTCAGCTTCTTGAGTCTTGCCGCCTGCTTGTCAAGGACTCCGATATATTCCTCCGCTCTCTCGTTATCCAGCTTTTCCTGCTTGAGAAGCTCTGTATAGTTTATTATTGAAGTAAGCGGAGTTTTGATGTCGTGCGACACATTGGTTATAAGCTCGGTTTTCATTCTTTCGCTCTTGAGCTGCTTTTCGACTGCAAGGGAAATGCTTTTATTGATGCTGTTCAGGTTCTCACCGTGCTTCTTAAAGTCTAAGAACATTTTATCCGTATCAACCTTGTAATCTGTGTTTCCCTCTGCTATGGCCTGTCCGCCTGCCCGCAGCTTATTAAGATTAAGAGCTGCATAGCATACGCCCGCAAGAACAATAATTCCCTCTACTATGAAGAAAAACGGCGCTTCGGCGTCATAGCTGTAAATCATTACGATTATCAGGTTTACAAACAGTATCGCCGCCGTAACCAGCATTGTACGCCACATATACGGTATCTTCAATATTATTTTTCTGCAAAGAACAAGTATCCTGCCTATCAGCGTGCTTCTCCAGAAGCAGTGGAGCTTAAACTGCACCGCCATACTCATTGCGTAAATCATAAATATCGCAAATCCTGCCATTGCTATAACCGTTGCAAAGGTCATACCGAGAATCACACTGATATCCCTGAATTCAAACACTGCCTGAAGCGACATAAAACACAGATATACAAGAGCTGTCTCCGCAAAGCCTGCTGCCACAGTATATACATCACCCGGAATTTTATCTGTGAAGCGTTTTCTTATCTCATCGGTGCCTTCTCTCCTGCCTGCTCCGGCAACAAGAAATGCAAACACAAATATCGCAAGTATAAATGATATTATTGCATAAAATATAGCCGCTGTCTTCTGCTTGTATATATTATGAGCGAAAATCTCCAGACTTTTTGCCTTGCTGTCTCCCGCTGTATCAGTATTAATATATATGTCTACAGTTGCACCGCCTCCTTCATACTTGCAGGTATATGTATATGCCTGCCCCTTGTCATAGTTGGAGAATACTGTTTTGCCTCTTTCATCCTTTATTTTGTAAAAATACCCTGAATTTTCCTGCGCTTTTGTGTCTGCTTTAAGGCCTTCTTTGTCATATCTGGTTGCATCGTCATCATACCACAGAGCATTTGAATTCAGCAGATCCTCTGCCCTGTGACATGCTTCGGAAATTACAAGGTCTTCAACAAAAGCCTCCTCTCCCGAGGAGTATGCGCCTGACGCCTCAAATACTACAACTGCCGTACCAAAGAACGCAGTTGCCGTCATAAGCACTGCAAACAGAAGCACCCCTGCCATTTTAACCCATGTGTTTTTTAATAGTTTTTTCATTTATCTGCCTACCCCCTGTATCTTGTAGCCCTGCCCCCAGACAACCTTGATGTATCTCGGGTCTGCAGGGTTGATTTCAAGCTTTTCTCTCAAATGCCTTATATGTACCGCCACTGTGTTCTCACTGCCAAGCAGAGTTTCCTTCCAGACCTTTTCGTATATCTCTCTCGGCGAAAACACCTTGCCTGGATTTTTCATAAGCAGCTTGAGTATTTCATACTCTGTCGGCGTCAGATTTATCTCCTCGCCGTCAGCAGTGACTGTTTTCTCGCTGTCATCAAGGCATAAGCCTCCGATTTCTATTCTGCTGCTGCCGCTGACATTTGAACCAAGCCTCATATATCTTCGCAGATTGGATTTGACTCTTGCAACCACCTCGATAATATTAAAAGGTTTGGTTATATAGTCGTCCGCCCCTATATTAAGCCCCAGTATCTTGTCGGCATCCTCACTCTTGGCTGATATGAAAAGCACCGGCATATTGTAGTTTTCTCTTATTTTTGCCAGCGTGCTTATTCCGTCCATTTCGGGCATCATAATATCAAGCAGTACAAGATGAATATCATTTTGTCTGATTACATTCAGAGCCTCCATACCGTTATATGCTTCAAAGATTTCATACCCTTCTGCAGCAAGGCAGATTCTGAGAGCTGATACGATATCCTTCTCATCATCACAAATTAAAATATTACTCATTTCCAACCTCCACTGATATTATGCATAAATTCTCTTTAAGAAAAAAGGGAGTAATTTATTAAGAATTTATTAAGAATATCATACCATTATTTGCTTCAAAAGAAAACACACCCGATTAAGGTGCATTTAATATCTGATATTTACAATTTACCCTTCATACTGCTTCCCGCATAAACAATACGCAGCACAGTGACCGTTTTCTTTCTATCATAAGGTATTTACAGTACACGATAACTATCGACTGGCATAGTATGTGTATTCCTGCTATGCCAAGATTCCTCATTACCTCCTTAAATTATTTTTATTATATCATCTATATTTAAATCCATCAAGCATTCGTACATACAATGTACGGCTTATAGCCATACACACCAAGGTTTTGCAGTTGAGCAACAAATTCGCTCTGTCTTTTTGCAATTTCCGGTTTGCCCACCCTGCCGATTATCTACAGGCCTAAATGCTTCTTCAATGCTTCCTGAAGCACTGTGGAGAAATTCACATTGCTTTCTATAGCCATTTCATTGAGCCAAGTGGGAATTGTTAAAGTTTTCTTTACAGCCTTATTGCTGAATTTCTTTCGAAATTCCAAAGTATCGCACGAAACAAAATTCACAAACGCCTCGTCATCTTCTGTATCAATCTCTTTTCTCTGCGAAGGTGCCGGAATTACCCTGTGTTCTTCTTCGTATCCGTAAAGTGTAAGAGCAAGAACATCCTCCGCCATAATTAAAGCATCTGCCATATTGTCACCGCAGGTATAACAGCTTTCTAAATCCGGAAAAGCCACAGAAAAACCGCCTTCCTCCTCAGGTGTAAAAATTGCAGGATATGCATATTTATGTCAACAAACGTTTTCTGTTTTTTAACTTATAATTCTTTATTTTTACATTTCAGGTGAAAACACATTTCATTAATCAGGTTTTTTACGCTCTTTTTCAAAAAACAAACAATCCACCAATATCAATATCATACCGGTGGATCATCTGTCCATTATTAAATTTCCCTGCTCAAGATATTTACATACCGGAGATGCTACCCCGCATTGCTGCTTTCTTCCCGCTCTTTCGCCTCTTACGACAGTACATACCACCACTTCATCGCCTTTACCGCTGCGGCGGCAAGCAGCAGGTCTGCTGCTGCCAGTATGGCTGCAGCACTATACATATTCGTTCCGGGTATTTCCAGTGTGACCGGAAGAAACATAATGATTACAAGTATTGCAAGTCCTGTATATACAGGAGCAAGGGTTCTTTTTTTCCTCGTGCCCTGTCCTGCCATATATATCTGTATTATGTATATAAGGGCTGAAAACATCACCGCAAGGAGCAGTCCTTCTGCAAGCTGCTGCCAGAGGGCGTATTCCTGCCGTTTTAAGATTGCGAAAAAGCTCATCAGCGGAAACAGCGCTATTGACCCAAGGCCCACCTTGGTAAAGGTAATGCATGCATATGAAACCGGCAGGCTCTGATAAAGATAAGCTTCGCTCTCAAACATATTCCGGCTGACAAGCTTCCCTGCTGTTCTTATCCACATAAATGCTGTAATTATTATCATAGGGATTTCAAACTTATCCCCCGGCATATCGGAAATGTGCCCTGCTATGAGCCATATAAGGAAGGCTGCAAGGGATATCAGTATTTCTCCTATGCACATTCTGATATTAAGTTTCAGATATTCAGTGTTTTTTCTGTTCATCATATCACCATATAGTATTTTTCCAGCACTCTGACTATATATCTGTAAAGCGCCGCCGTTACAATTATCTGAAATACCGCCTCTGCAATTATGAGAAGTATTGAGCTCTCCAGAACTCCAAAGCCTATAAGGGCTGATGCGGGTCTTACGGCATACAGCACCGCTGCTGCCCCTGCAATTATTGTAAGCGCTTTGTACAGTCCTGTATGCTTTTTTTCAGGCAGACTGCTGTAGCATACAATGGCTGTGAATATAACGGTCATCTGCGTCACAATCCCTATAATCCACGAAATCAGCGTTATGGGAACAGCATATACAAGCTCCATTTTTACGATCAGAACAAGCTGTGCTGTGAGTTGGTCCATAATTTCAAATATTGTCACCGAATTAAAGCTGGTCCAGAAATAGAATACTCCCCCTATAACCAGCACTGCGATTATTCCGGCAGACAGAACCGATGCTGTATAAAGCTTGGATATTACAAGCTGCCGGACATCTACGGGAAGCATCATATAGAAATATCCCTGCCTGCCGTATACGCTGTCATAAAACACTCTTTTGCATACTCTTACTTCAAATACTATACCTGCCGCCACCATTGCAAACAGGAGAGGCGCAAAGGCTCCTGCCGAAAGTCCGAGCCCTATTATCAGCACCGCTGCAATTATGAAGTCATCTCTGTTTTGTCTCATCCCAAGACGGATTGAATTATCAATACTGTTAGTCATTTTTAATAACCCCCTTAAAACCTGCAAGAAACTGCGCCTCACCATAATACTTTACAGCATATCCGCCGTCGGTTGCGTCACCGCCGGAGCCTCCGTATGCAAGACGTTTCAGGTCCTCATCTACATAGCTCCATTCATAAGCCGGATTGTTTTCTCCTCCCATACAGCGCCTGTCCTCGGCGTATCTGCTTTTCATACTGCATACAGCTCCCACGCCGTCATCATAGTCCATATAGTAAAGGTCCTTACTGGTCAGGAAAACCTCTCCTGCATTGTCGCCTGCAAGATACATATATGAAATATCATTTGCGCCGCACCAGCCGCTTCTGATGCTGACTGCCAGCACATCACCTGAGATACCTCTGAAGAAAGTGCCGTATTCTCCTCTGTAGACAATCTCGCCTTCTTCATTTATTACCGTCGCTTCGTATTCACCGATTGAATATTCATCGTCGGTATTTCTGCTGTCATAGGTGCGACCCGGCTCATATAGAAGCCATATGTAGCCGTCACATATTTTGTATTCCGTAATCAGCCGTCCGCCAAACGCCATATTATATCTGTCGTCCAGCAGATAGTAACCGGAATATCCGCTTTCGTATTTATCATCTGCAATCCCTATAACCCAGAAGCCGCTTCCATATGCTACAGCTTCCTCTCCTTTCGGCAGCTCATATTCGCTTCTGCCGGTTTTAAAGTTCACTACAGCCTGTCTGCCGCCGTCTGTTTTTTCGGCTATATAGCCTGCTTTAGGGCTTGAGGCATTCAGATCCTCTGACTCATAAAGCACTCTGCCACTCATATTTTGCACATAGCATCTGCCGTTTTCTTTTACCACTGCATATTTGCCGTCACTGCTGATTACGGCGCCATCATAGACCGTATATACAGCCTCTGCCCGCTTTACCGATTTTTTAATATCCACAATTGCCGTTTTGCTGCCTTTTTTCACTGCAATCCAGTTTCCTGCCTGCTGCTTCAGTTTTCCGAATTCTTTCATATTCACAAGGCTGTTTCCATGATCATCGGTAATGTCGTAATGGTTCCTGTCGGTCCTGTGCTCCCCCGTAGCATCGTCATATCCCATACGCGCAAATTTTACATAAAACAGCCTCTTCTCGCCGTCAATTATGTCTATGCTTTCAGCCACAAAATTTTCTGTCACCCTGCGATCCTTATCAAATCTTTCTATATCATATTTCACATAGCACTGCATCAGTATGCAGGCAAGCGCTGCAACAGCTAAAACTACAGCTATGCTTATCGGTATTATTCTGCTTTTCATCTGTTCTTTCCCCCAATGCTGCCTCACATTATTTTAATAATCCTCTTAAATCATAAAGTCCTTTGTAATTTCCGGTATCCTTTACTGCATACCCGCAGTCAGTCGCGCCGTCAATGCCGTGGACTGTGTTTGAAATCCTTTTCATATTCTCATCGACAAAATACCATTCGTATGCGGCGCTGTCTGTGTCGCCTATGTATCTTCTGTCCTCGGCATATCTGCTTTTCATAACGCATACCGTGCCTATGCCGTCCTCAAAGTCCATATAGCACAGGTCCTCTGATTTATACAGGGTATCTCCCCGCTTATCTCCCGCAAGGCGGATATATGAAATTTCTCCTGATATATTCTTTTCCGTATAGCTGTATTCACAGTCGCTTACGGCCAGTATACCGCCGGTAATGCCCCTGCAGAACCTGCTGTATTTATCCCTGTAAACGAGTCTGCCCTTTGCATCAATTACTGCGGTCTCGCAATTTTGGGATATATACCCGCCGGTTCCGTCTGCACGTATGTCAGTATACTTTTCGTTCTTCTCGTAAATGAGCCATATGTAGCCGTCATAGATTTTGTATTCCTCAATCATCCTGCCCTCAAAGGCTATATTATATTTGTCGTCAAGCATATAGTAGCCGGAATAGCTCGATACAAGCTGCTCGTCAGTAACCCCTATAATCCAGAAGCCACTGCCGTACGCCACTGCCTCATACCCCTCAGGAAGCCTGTATTCTGTCCTGCCGTCTGCAAGGTTTACTATCGCCTGTCTGTCAGTTATATAACCCTCTTTCAGGCTTACTGCATTATAGTCCTCTGCCTCATAAAGCACTCTGCCTTTCATATCCTGCACAATACATCTGCCGTTTTGTTTTACAAGCATATATGTACCGTCACCGCTCAGTATCGCTTCATCATATACCGCATATACGGGCTTTCCCTGTTTTACTGTTTCGCTGATATTCACAACTGCTGTACTGCCGTCCTTTTTAACTGCAAGCAGGTCTCCGCTGTGCTGTTTCAGCCCTCCGAAGCCTCTCATATCTGCAAGCGGGTTTCCGTATTTATCGGTAATGGCATATCCCCCGCCTATGGCTTTGATATAAAAGAGGTCTTTTGAGGCGTCGATTATCTCTATATCCTCTGCTGTAACCAGCAGCTCTGCCCTGCCCTTAGTATCGGGATTTTTAATATCATATCCCAAAAGGTCATTTGTCAGTATGCCTAAAATGCCTGCCAGCGCTAAAGCTGCCGCTATGCTTACGGGAATTATTCTGCTTTTCATATCATCCTCCCTGATAAGCTGCCTCTAATATCTATTTCAGTTCCCTGAATTCCAGACTGTATTCGGTTATCATCGGAGTTTTTCTGACAGCCGGTATGCATATGCCGATGTAATAGGTTCCCGGTTCAAGCTCTGCGCTTATGCCAAAACCGTAATCATAATCTATGTCCATTTCATCAGCTTTGGCCGCATCACTTTCTCCTTTTGTGTTTTTTTCGGAAACAGGTTTCATCAGCAGCTCATCTTTGTATATGCCGTAGGTGTAATTATTCACATAGCCCATGACGCCGCCTGAAACGTCCATGCTGACTGCGGTTCTTTCATCAAAGGTAAACTGCCTTTTGAAGCCAAAGCCCTTAGGTGATATGATTTTGCTTCTGGCAAAGTCAAGTTCCCTGTAAGCCGGTCTGTCTGCAGCGCTCCCTGCTCTCTCATCTGCGACAAGCATATCGCTTTCAAGTGAAGAATATGGTCCGGGCAGATATGCGGGAAAGGGCGCTTTGCCGAAGCTGTTAATATACAGCGCTCTGGCTCCGGTTACGACTCCTGCAATAACTGCCGCTGCAATTACCACTGCAAGCCATACTCTGTGTTTTTTAAATATATTGTTCACTTCTGCTCTCTCTTGTAATTTCCTTAATGCAATCCACCAGTGAATTCCCGTATTTCGCTCTGATGTCGTCACAGCTTCCCTGCAGTCTGAGCCTGCCCTTTTCAAGCACTATAATTTCATCAAACAGTCTTTCGATTTCACCTATAAGGTGGGTGACTATTATCATTGTGCCCTGCGGATTGAAGTTATCAAGAATTATATCAAGCACGTGATCTCTTGCCTCGACATCTATGCCTCCAAGGGGCTCGTCAAGCAGATACAGCCTTGCGTTTCTTGACATCATCAGCGCAAGCTGCAGCTTGTCAGTCATACCCTTTGACATACCCTTGGTGGTTCTTCTCAGCCCGATGTCAAACAGATTAAGCAGCCTGCGGCATTTGTCCTCGTCAAAATCATCAAAGAAAGTTCTGTAGATTTTTATCATCTCGGCAACTTCCATTTTTTCCGGCAAACCGCTTCTGTCGGGCAGATATGCAACCTCTGATTTCGTAAATGCTCCGGGACTTCTGCCGTCTATATGGACCTGTCCCTCGTATTTCATACACAGCCCCGCCAGAATTTTAAGCATTGTGGTTTTCCCGCTTCCGTTTGAGCCAAGCAGACCTATTATCTTCCCCTCTCCGATTTCCAGTGATACATCGTCTAATGCCGTAACAGTATCAAAGGTTTTAGTCAGCTCCTTAATCTCCACTATAGGCGGAGACTCTACCAGTCTTAGTTTTCTCTCCATTTATCCCACCTGCTTTCTCAGCGTTTCTCCATATCTCTCACGAAAAAAATCCAGCATTTCCTCCTCTGAAAAGCCAAGGTCTGTCATCTGTCTGATGAAAGTATCAGTTGCCCTTGAGCCTGACTCGCGGCGCATCGCATCTATTTTGCTTCTGTCATCAGTCACAAATCTGCCTATGGCTCTCTCCGATACGAGTATTCCCTCTCTCTCAAGCTCCATCAGCGCCCTCTGCATAGTATTCGGGTTTACCTCAAACTCTGAAGCAAATTCTCTGACAGACGGTACCTTATCGCCTGCCGCAAGCTCCCCCGAAGCGATGGCCTCCCTTATTCTGTTCATTATCTGCATATATATGGGCATATTGTCCTCTAAATTTCTGTCCATAGCAGCTCCCCCTTTCTTTAATCGTGTACTAGCGTACTAGTTATCTAACACACTAATACACAATTAGCCTTTTGTCAATACCTTTTTCAGAATTTTTTAAAACAAAGCTGCTGCTGTATGCCCCAGCCATACGGCAAGCAGGCACAGCGCCACGCTGGAAACGGCATAAGCCATAAAGATGAGGAAATGCCCCTCCTGTATCAGAGTAAGACCCTCAAGAGAGAAGGTTGAAAATGTGGTGAAGCCGCCGCAAAGTCCTACCTTCAGAAACAGTACCAGACTGGAGTTTTCCGCTCCGTATCTGCTGCCTGCTGCTGCCACAAGGCCTATTACGAACGCCCCTATAAGGTTTATGAGAAGGGTGTTTACAGGAAATATTGTCATTTCCTTAATCGGCAGCTTCCCCATAAGAAATCTCAAAACTGCGCCTATAAAGCCGCCTGCTCCTACACTTAATATCTGTATCATTTTTACCTCCTGATAATTAAAAAAGCTGACACTCCTGCCGTACCGGCAGAAGTCATCAGCAAAATTGCGGTTTAAACTCATTCCCGTTATTGTTATCTGTTTTTAAATTTCAGCCTGAACAATTTTTCCAAAGTTTCTCTCATCCTGAAAAATCCCATATACATATGCGGCACTTTCAATATACAGGCCTGTTTCTATCTGATAAAGCTTTTCAAAGGTTTCCGAACTGTAAAAAAGTTTCATAGCCTCGTCATAATCAATATTCAGGTCTGACATAATAAATTCAATTATATCCTGAGTATTATACTCCATCAGCATTTCTGCCTTACTCATATGACACACCCACCTTCTTCAGAAACGGTGAGGCTTTTTCTGTATTTGTACCGTGATAAAGTATCACTTCAGCTCACCCCCGTTGTTGCGGCATATAATCATCATATCTTCAACCGCATCATCAAATGAAAGCGTATGTTCAATATCATAGTGCTCTTTGAGAAACTCTATTGCCTTATATTCGTAAAGAAACAAAAACGCTTCCTTGGGTGAAATCCCATATCTTTTTGCAAATTCCGATACACAGGCAACAGTATAATTTATTCTTTTTCTTGTTTCTGTCATATCTGTGCCTCCTGCATGAAAAGCTCTTCGTATTACTATGCAATCTCCAGCGCAATCTCCATCATCTGCGTAAATGTTTTCTGTCTTGTTTCGGCATCTGTCGACTCTCCTGTAATCAGATTATCCGAAATAGTGCAGATTGCAAGAGCGTTCTTGCCTGCCTTCGCGGCGTTTGCATACAGTGCCGCAGCTTCCATTTCAACTGCCATAACGCCCATCTCCTGCCATTTAGGAGTTGTTTCAGGCTTGCTGTAGAATACATCTGTTGAATAGATATTGCCTACCGAATAAACAACTCCAAGCTCCTCTGCCTTATCTGTTGCTTTTTTGAGAAGCTCGTAGGAGCATATCGGCGCAAAAGTGCCCGGCAGCTCGAAATGTGACATATAGTTTGTGTCGGTGCATGCGCCCATGCCAAGTATAACCTGGCCTATCTTGAGGTCTGCCTGAAGCGCTCCTGCCGTACCTATTCGTATAATATTTTTGACATCATAGAAATTAAACAGCTCATATGAATATATACCCATTGACGGCATACCCATACCTGATGCCATAACTGATACTTTCTTCCCTTTATATGTGCCGGTATAGCCCTGCACTCCTCTTACGTTGTTTACAAGCACTGCATCTTCTAAAAATGTTTCTGCTATGAATTTAGCTCTGAGCGGATCGCCAGGCATTAATACTGTCTGGGCAAAATCCTCTTTTTTTGCTGTAATATGAGGTGTTGGAATGTTTGACATTGTTCTTCCTCCTGTCATTTGATTTTCAAAGTGTTCACCATAGATTATAGACTATATGATGCGCTTTTTCCAGTATTTTAATCAAGTCCTGCCGTAAGTTAAAGCGCAGTTCCTCTTTTGGGAACAAAAAACTTTCCTGTATCGGCTCCCTCCAGTTTAAGAAGCTCTATTTTTTTGTCAATGCCTCCCGCATATCCCGTAAAGCTTCCGTTTGTCCCCACAACTCTGTGGCACGGAATTATAATTGAGATCGGATTGTGTCCTACGGCACCGCCTACTGCCTGCGCCGACATGGTGATTTTGCCTGTTTTCTCTGCTATTTTCTTTGCAATCTGTCCGTAGGTCATAGTCTGCCCTGCAGGTATCTCGCACAAAATCTGCCACACCATCTGTCTGAAGCCGCTTCCGCAGGGCGCAAGAGGGATCTCCTCTACATCTGGATTTTCGCCTGCAAAATATCTGTCAAGCCATTCCCTTACGGTGTCCATAACACGCGGCATTTCCCCTGTCGCAAAGCCCTGTTTCCTTATTGCTTCTGTCGCCTTGGCATCTCCCATATCCTCAAAATATTTCTGTCCGTCAAACCACAGTCCGACTACAGCGGTTTCTGTCGATGCTACCGTTATCATACCTATCGGTGATTCATATTTCATTGAATAATACATAATGCCTCCTGTAAACCAGCCTGCAGGCGCTAAAAACCCGCAGGCTAAACTGCGGGCTTTAACGTTTCTCTATTCTTCTACGATTTTAACAGTTTTCATAACCTGAGGCACATTAGGCTTATCCATCATATTTCTCTTCTGATTTACGATAGTGTCAGCCGCTTCCATACCCTCTGTAATCTTGCCGAAAGCTGCATATGAGCCGTCAAGGTGAGGCGCTTTTTCAACCATAATGAAGAACTGTGAGCCTGCTGAATTAGGGTCCATTGCTCTTGCCATTGAAAGCACTCCTCTGTCGTGCTTCAGATTGTTTTCAAATCCGTTAGCTGCGAATTCGCCCTTGATACCGTATCCCGGACCGCCTGTACCGTTTCCGAGAGGGCAGCCGCCCTGTATCATAAATCCCGGAATTACTCTGTGGAATGTAAGCCCGTTATAGAAGCCTGCATTTACAAGCTTTTCAAAGTTTGCCACTGTTTCAGGCGCGATTTCGGGATAAAGCTCACCCTTCATAACATCGCCGTTTTCCATTTCTATTACAACGTATTTCATTTTTTCCTCCTTATCCGAACAGGAAATCGATAACATTCATAAGGTCATCGGTTTCTCCTCTATATAATTCAGTATAGCCGCATTTGGTACAGCTTACTGTATTGAACTTTTTGTTCTGCACATCAAACAGCTTGGCAAAGTTTCCTCCGGTTGCCTGAAGCTGATCGACATCTGCTCCTC
Source organism: uncultured Clostridia bacterium (assembly GCA_934256595.1). GTDB lineage: Bacteria > Bacillota > Clostridia > Peptostreptococcales > Anaerovoracaceae > UMGS973. The sequence continues at coordinate 25,384 of CAKQOW010000003.1, read as the reverse complement.
TGTTGCCGCATTTAGGGCATACCCAGCTGTCATTTCGTCTTGACATAATAACCTCCTTTTGAACTGCGCAATTCCTCTTATTTATTAAAGAAGTGTCTGCCGTCCTTTTCTCTGTTTACAATCTCAATAGTCTTTGCTACAGCCTCTTCAATTGTAAGCTCCTGCTTTTCGGCATCTCTTCTCAATTTGAACTCAACTTTGCCGTCTGCCGCAGCTCTTCCCGCTGTGATTGCCACAGGAATACCCATAAGGTCTGCGTCCTTGAATTTAACTCCCGGTCTTTCCTTTCTGTCATCAAGCAGCACTTCAACTCCAGCATTCTGCAGTTTCTCATATATATCCTCCGCAGCCTTTTCCATTGCCTCGTCGCCTGTCTTTACGATAGTTATAATTGCGTGGTAAGGCGCAACTGACATAGGCCATATGATACCGTTGTCGTCGTGGTTTTCAGGCATATCTATAATCGCCTGGAAAGTACGGGAAACACCTATGCCGTAGCAGCCCATCCAGATAAGCTGATCTTTCTGGTTTTCGTCCTTGTAGGTTGCTCCCATAGGCTCTGAATATTTAGTTCCCAGCTTAAATATCTGTCCTACCTCAACGCCTCTTGCATGCTTAACAGGTGCTCCGCATACAGGGCAGGCATCTCCCTCTTTGAGAACCTTGAGGTCTGTTACGATATCTCCTTTGTAGTCTCTGCCGTAGTTTACATTTATGAAGTGGTGGTCTGTTTCACATGCGCCTGCGCACAGGTTTTTGAGACCCACAAGCTCGCTGTCTACAACAACCTTGCAGTCATGCAGTCCCACAGGACCTGTAAATCCGCCTACGCAGCCTGTTGCCGCTGACATTTTTTCTTCGTCTGCAAAGGCAATGGCATATTCGTGAATTCCAAGAGCATTTACAAGCTTAGTCATATTAAGCTCTCTGTCGCCTCTGATAAACGCTGCAACGTAGCCCTCGACATTTCCGTCTGCATCATATGTTTCAAACAGCAGCGCTTTGATAGTCTGCTTCTTGTCAAGCTTTAAGAAGTCTGCAACCTCTTCAATAGTCTTGGTTCCCGGAGTATGAACCTTTTCGAGAGAAAGCATTTCATCATTCTGCGCAGGGGCGTCCTTGCATTCTGCCTTTTCGACTGTTGTTGCAAGGTCGCAGTGGTCGCAGTACACTATTTCCGATTCACCGTATTCACAGAGCGCCGTAAATTCGTGTGATCCTGTGCCGCCTATTGCGCCGTTGTCCGCCTCTACAGGTCTGAAATTCAGTCCGCAGCGTGTAAACACTCTGCTGTAGGCGTCAAACATTAAATCATAGCTTTCGTCCATACCCGCAGGGTCCTTGTCAAATGAATAGTTGTCTTTCATTATGAAGTCGCGGGATCTCATCATACCAAATCTAGGACGAGCCTCATCTCTGAATTTATCCGTAAACTGATACAGCATCTGCGGAAGCTGTCTGTGTGAGGTTACATCACTTTTGATTATGTCTGTAAACACTTCCTCTGCTGTAGGTCCGAGGCAGAAATCTCTGCCGTTTCTGTCCTTAATTCTCCACATTTCAGGACCGTATGCGTCCCATCTGCCGCTTTCCTGCCACAGCTCCGCAGGCTGCAGTACTGAGCTTGCCAGCTCCTGAGCGCCTTTTGCGTCCATTTCCTCTCTGACTATATCCTCTATTTTTCTTACGGTTCTCCAGCCCATAGGCATGTAGCTGTAGATACCTGCAACGGTTTTTTTAATCATTCCTGATCTGAGCAGCAGGATATGACTTGGTATTTCCGCCTCGTTAGGTACCTCTCTTAAAGTCTTTAAGTGCATCTTTGAAAGTCTCATAATATAAATCTCCTTCTATCTGTTTAGAATACATACAGCCTGGGCTTCCATACCCTCCTGTCTGCCTGCAAATCCAAGTTTTTCTGTGGTTGTCGCCTTGACGCTGACTATGCCTGCGTCAATTTCAAGAGCCTCCGCTATGTTTGCTCTCATCGCTTCAATATATGGCGCAACTTTAGGTTTCTGCGCCACAAGTGTGGCGTCTATGTTGCCTATGCTGTAGCCCGCATCTGCTACGGCCTCTCCGACGGCTTTCAAAAGCTCCATGCTGGATATACCCTTGTATCTGTCATCGGTGTCCGGGAACAGCTTCCCTATATCGCCGAGAGCTGCCGCTCCAAGCAGCGCGTCCATTATTGCGTGGGTCAGCACATCTGCATCGGAGTGACCAAGAAGCCCTCTTTCAAAAGGTATGCATACGCCTCCGAGTATCAGCTTCCTGCCCTCTTCAAGTCTGTGAACATCATAGCCTGTGCCGACTCTGGTTTCCATAGGCAAATCCTCTCTCGTTGTTATCTTGATGTTGTTGTAGCTTCCGGGAACAATTCTGATTTCAAGACCTGCTCTTTCGGCAATCCCCGCATCATCTGTCCCGTAAAAGCCTTCGGCATATGCCGACTCATAGGCTGCTTTAAGCGCCGCCGTATCAAAGCCCTGCGGAGTCTGCACCGCATAAAGCTCATCGCGGTCAAGCGTGCCCTGCCCTGTTCTGATGGTATCCTTTGGCCTTACAGCACAAACAGCAGCCCTGTATTCTGCTGCTGCAGCCGTTACTTCTGTAATTATCTGCTGTGTGACAAATGGTCTGGCGCCGTCGTGTATCAGTACAATATCCGTATCTGTACATTTGAGCCCCTCATATACGGAATCCTGCCGCTGCGCTCCGCCTGCTGCTGTCCTGTGCTCTATGCCCCTTAGAACTTCTTCGCACAAATCCGTATACGCCTTATCAGCCACAACAATTATCTCGTCTATAATATCGCAGGAGGCAAATACCGAAACGGTCTTTCGCAGTATGACCTCTCCGCCTGTTTTCATATACTGCTTGGGCAGGCGGCCGCCCATACGGCTGCCGCTTCCTGCCGCTGCAATAATTACTGTTACTGTTTTATCTCTGTACATTATCTGTCCTGTCGTTTTTTTGGTTTTGCAAATATCATGCGGCCTGCCGAAGTCTGCAGTACGCTTGTTACAACTACCATCGTACTCTTGCCTATATGCCTGTAGCCTTCCTCAACTACTATCATAGTGCCGTCATCAAGATATGCAACCGCCTGACCGTGCTCCTTGCCCTCTTTGATAAGGAATACTTCCATATCCTCACCCGGCAGAACCACAGGCTTGAGAGTGTTTGCAAGGGCATTGATGTTAAGCACCTCAACGCCTTTGATAGTTGCAACCTTGTTGAGATTAAAGTCGTTTGTAACCACCTTGCCGCCCATTATCTGCGCCAGCTTTAACAGCTTGACATCAACCTCGGGTATCTCGTCAAGTGATTTCTCCGCAGTTGTGTTGTATATCTCTATGCCGTATTCGCTCTGAATTTTATTTAAAATATCAAGACCTCTTCTGCCTCTGTTTCGTTTGAGGCTGTCAGAGGAGTCGGCTATATGCCTGAGTTCTACAAGCACAAACTCCGGAATTACAATATCGCCCTCGATGAAGCCTGTCTTCATAATGTCGGCAATTCTGCCGTCAATTATAACGCTGGTGTCAAGGATTTTGGGCGCAGGCCTGCTGTCCTTGACTTTGCTCTTTGACGATGTGCCTTTTCTTGCTGCAAGAATTGATGAAAACAGGTCCTTGCTTCGCTTGGAGCCTATCATCATTCCCACTGAGCCCAAAGCTATGTAGGTTATGAGGTTGAGCACTATAACCACAACCGGCATATGCAGGCTGCTTTCGTAAATCTGAGTTATGAAATACGCTATTATGAGTCCGAGTATAAGACCGATAGTAGCCGCTATCAGATTGTTTGTAGGTATGCTTGCAAGATTTGACTCTATGTTTTTTGAAGCCTTTTCACTTTGTTTTGTTATGAACGGAGTCAGCTTGAAGAATATTAATCCAAAAATAATTGCGAAAACAACGTCTGCCGCAACTTCCTGAAATGTTGACAGGACAATTTTGTCAGTTCCAAGAACGCCGCTTCTCAGCAGATAAATAGTAAGCTCTGTCAGCCCAAAGCCTATAACCAGTCCGAGCACAGTAAACAAAGTTCTGAATAATCCTTTGAACATAAATTTCCTCCTTTCTGAATATATTTGCGGCAGCCCCGCAGGCTGCCCCGGCAAAGCCGCCCTTTAAAGATGCGAAAATTAGATTGCATCGTCAATCAGCTTTTCTGCCGCCGCAGGCTCTATTCCAAGTACCATTACAAACTCGCTGGCAAGTATCCTGAGCGCATTTGTAAGCATTCTTTTTTCGCCTGCCGAGAGACTTTTGACTCTCTCGATACGAACTAGATTTCTGACTACTCCGGCCACCTCTCCGGCATCTCCGGTTTTGAGTCTGTCCATATTTTCTCTGTATCTGCGGTTCCAGTTGCTGTTCATCTTGGTAGACGGGCCCCTTAGGACCTCTACAACCGCATCAACATCTTCGGCGCTGATGATAGCCCTGACCCCTGTCTGCATGCAGGTTTTGACAGGTATCATAATTTTCATATCGCTGTAAGGTGTTTTGAGGACAAAGTAATCCCTGTCTTCACCTAAAATGTGCTGACTTTCGATTTTTTCAATTATTCCTGCACCCTGCATAGGGTATACTACCTTATCACCTATAGAAAACATTAGACGCCTCCAGTCTATACCTGATAACAGTATAAAGCAACAGGCAGTAAAATGTCAACAAATAGCAGGTTAAATGCTCCAAAAATGCTTTGCGGCTGTTTTAAATTTGCTGTATTGTCATCGTAATATACATAATTCCATTTTTCCGGTAAATATGATACAATTGCTACATACATTTCACACGTTTTTCACATTGAAAAACTATTCTGTATTTAAGAATAACAACGGAGGTATGGTATGCCTAAAATTTTAATTGTAGATGATGAACAGAAAATCCGCGAGGTTATCAGAGAATACTCGGAATTCAACGGATACGATGTCGAGGAGGCCGCTGACGGCATGGAAGCTGTAAGCCTTTGCAGATTAAACGACTACGACCTGATTATAATGGATATAATGATGCCCAGGCTTGACGGCTACTCTGCCTGCAAGGAGATAAAAAAGACAAAGAATATCCCTGTAATAATGCTTTCGGCAAGAGGAGAGGAATACGATAAGCTGTTCGGATTTGAGCTTGGTATAGACGACTATGTTGTCAAGCCTTTCAGCCCCAAGGAGCTTATGGCAAGGGTAAACGCAGTGCTTGCAAGAAGCAGCGCCAAGCAGGAGGAGCAGCCTGAAATTCTTAAATTTGACGGGCTTGAAATCAATATACCTGCAAGGACTGTAACAGTAGACGGCAAAAAAGTCGAGCTTACCCCTAAGGAGTACGAGCTGCTGTTTTATCTTGTCGAAAACAAGAACATCGCTCTTTCGAGAAACAAGCTGCTGTCTGATATCTGGGGCTATGATTTCTTCGGCGACGACAGAACCATAGATACACATATCAAAAACCTAAGAAACAATCTCGGTCCATACAGAGATTATATTGTTACACTCAGAGGGGTAGGGTACAAGTTTGAAGTATAAGCGCCGCAAATTCGATTCCAACAGTCTTAAATTCAAGCTGTGGCTGTACTTTATGTGCTTTGCTGCCCTTATAATGGCGGTAGTATGGCTGGCGCAGGTGTATATGCTCAACAACAGCTATGAAGATATGAAAACAAATCAGGTAAACAAGTTCGCCCAGTCCATATCGGCGCAGTACAGAGCCGGAGGTTTTACCGACAGGTTTTTAAACAATATTAAGACTCTGGCAAGCACCAACGATATAGACGTGATATTCGAGGACGCCTCGGGCTATACCTATTATATAACCCAGAATACAGACGAGGCCTATACCGGTATGACCCAGCAGCCTGCGTATTCATATATCAGAGAGCGCACCGAGATAAAGGCCCAGCTTGAAGAAAACGGCAGGTTCAGAGGCTACACTGCCAAGAGTCCCAAGTCCTCGGGCAATTACAAGACCTTAGTCTACGGCGCATACCTTGACACCTCAGACGGTCACGAGATAATACTTTATCTGTTTGCGCCGCTTTATCCCGTATCGTCAACCATAGCGATACTCAGAAACCAGCTTGTCTATGTTACGGTACTGGCGCTGTTTCTCGCCTTTATAATCGCAATATGGCTGACAAGACGCATCACCAAATCATTCAGAAATATATCAGAGTCTGCTGTCAGACTCTCAAAGGGCGAGTACGGTATAGACTTCCCGGGCGAGCATTATACGGAGATAATTGATTTGGGCGATGTGCTGACATATACATCTCATGAGCTTGCAAAATCAGACCAGCTCAGAAGAGATTTAATAGCAAATGTATCTCACGATCTCAAAACCCCGCTTACAATGGTCAAATCCTACGCGGAGATGATAAGAGATCTTTCGGGCAACAATGAACAGAAGCGAAACGAACATCTCGCCGTTATAATTGAGGAGACCGACAGACTCAATCTGCTGGTAGACGATATGTTTACCCTCTCGAAGATGCAGTCGGGTGTAATAAGTCTTGAAATTTCAGAGTTTGATTTCTGCGAGGCGGTAAGAGAAATAGTCCACTCCTACGACATATTAGTCGAACAGGAGGGCTACAACATAGTAATGGATGTTCCCGAAACCTGCACGGTTGCAGGAGATGTATCAAAGCTCAAGCAGGTAATCGCAAATCTTGTAAACAATGCGGTCAAATACTGCGGTGACGATAAATATATATATGTTGCAGTCAAAGTAGATAATGACAAGGGCAAGGTAAGATTTGAGGTTTCAGACCACGGCAGAGGCATTGCCCCTGAGGATCTGCCTCATGTATGGGAGCGCTATTATCGCGTCAGCAGCAATTATCACAGAAGCTCCAAGGGTACGGGTCTCGGACTCTCTATAGTAAGAGAAATCCTCAAGGGTCACAAGGCCGAATACGGAGCAGACAGCAAGGTCGGAGAGGGCAGCACATTCTGGTTTGCACTCGATACTAAATAAGCACCAAAAAACAGGAAACAGAGTTTAACGCTCATGCTTCCTGTTTTTGTATCCCGTTAATCCTCGGTATTTAATATAACCGATACTCTGAAACAGCCTCCGCTGTACTCGGTTTCCATCATACCGTCATACTGCTCCGCTATATTGCCTACCGACTCAAGCCCTATGCCTGCAGTTTTGTCACCGCTTCTTTTAGAGGATACATAAGCTCCGTCCTCAAGCCTTACAGGCGCTTCATCGCAGGTGTTTTCAACCTGAAAGAACACAGCATCGGAGATTTTTCTTATCTTTACCCGTATCCATGCCTGCCCTGTCCTGCTTCGCATGCATGCCTCCACTGCATTTTCAAGCAGATTGCCAAGCAGCACCGACATAATGTGGTCAGGTACTCCCGCCTGCTCCGGAAGCTCCGCTTCAACAGAGAACTCTATGCTGCTCTGCTCCGCCCGCTGTCTGAAAAACTGCAGCAGCGTATTTACTGCATAATTGCCGCACATTGCCTGCCCGCTGTCATCGGGAAGCGATTTTTTGTAGCTTTTAAGATATTCTCTGAGCCGGTCATATTCTCCTGCGGCAAGATAGCTGTCCATTACGGTAATATGATGCCTTAAATCATGCCTCGCCTGCCTTGTGGCTTTTATCTGCTTCTGCAGGTTCTCAAGCTGCAGACTCTGCACACTGAGATTGTAGTTCTGGGCTGCAAGTTGCCGGTTTATCTCCTGCTCGTTTATCATACGAAGCACCGTATGGTAAACAAGAAACGCCCCCATATTTATAAGCAGCGTAAGCACTGCCGATGACGGCTCAAGAGCAATCTCAAGCGCAGTTTCAGGTCTGCCGTAGCAGTAGCAGAACCACACCAGATAAAATGTCGCCGGAATAAGCCACAGATAGTTCCATGGAGAGCCTTTAGGCTGCCGGTTTATGCTGACTGCATAGTATTTGCTGAAATATACGGCAAGGGGCAGAAGCACCAGCATGCTGACTATAAGCATGGTAAACGAAGCCGTCCATCTGTAAGACTGCGAGGCCATATCCGCTCCGAATATAAGGCCCTCTATACATTTTGAGTCTATCACGACTAAGTCTGCAATATTGTACAAGACCAGCAGAGTAAATATCATTTTGCCGGGATGCGCCCTGACAACAATAAAATAAAAGACTGCATATGCAAGTGTTGCAAGGCCGGTCAGCATACCCTTGTCCTCACCGCCAAACACGGCGGCGGCTCTCAAAGCAATCTGAATAAGGCTCAGAAGCACGATAAGTATAACCGTTACTGTTTCTGAAAACCGCAGCGACCTGCGAAACGGATATACGGCAAGCAGCGTAAACGGTACAAAATTCAGTATGGAATATATGGCAACCCCAAAGAAACGGTCTACGGGAGGCATCAGCCCACGCTCTCCCGTCTCAGCCTGTCAAACCGGAATTTAAGGTATTTCTCCTTAGCCTCTCTGGTTTTACGGCGTGTAATATGAACCGTCCTGCCGTTTCTCAGAACGAAATCCTCTTCAGTCATTTTTACTACTTCATAGAAGTTAACTATTATCCCCTTAACAGGAGAGAAAAAATAGTCATAATTAAGAAGCAGCATCTCCATCTGCATCTGAGAAGCTCTGATGCGATATTCCTCGTCGTGCTTCATATGTATTGTAACGACGTGGTTAAAATAGTCTGTATATACTATATTACGCAATATAACCGGATGCCCGTCCGGAAGTATTACTGTTTTGTTTTTTTCGAGGGCGGCAAGTCTCATTCTCCTTATCATAGTTTCAACCTGCCCGCTGCTTACAGGCTTGCGCAGATAATATGAGGCATTGACCTCATAGCTCTCTGCGGCAAATTCGTTGCTGCTGCTGCAGAAAACGATACGTATCTCCTCGTCTTTGCTGCGAAGCTGCCGCGCCAGCTCTATGCCTGTAATCCTGTCCATAAATATATCAATTATCGCCACGTCGTAGCTGTCGCTATGGCTCTCTGTCAGAAACTTCTCTGCATTTTCAAAGATATCAATCCCATAGTCTGTATAGCCCAGATCTGTCAGCCTGTCTGCGAGCATATCAAAAAGGTGTACAGCCTGTGCTCTGTCATCGTCTATAACCGCAATACGCACAATATCTCCTCCAATCCTTGCTTGAAGTCCCTCTTTTAACTCAAAATCCCCTATCTATAAAAAATTATACCCCCCCCCCATAGGTTTTGTCATCCTACCAAAGTATGAGAGGGGCTGTTTTTTTGATGTTTTTTTGAAAAAAATTTAAAAAAATTTAAATTTACCTTAACCAATGTAATTAAATTCTGTCAACTTGCCAATTAAGTCATATTTCGACCAAAAAAGTCACCCATATTGAATTATAAAAACCTTATTTAATATAATTACTTTGTATGTACTGACATTAAAGAAATGAAGTTCATTTCTATTATATACAAATCGGGAGGACAAGGGATATGAAAAAGAACAAGCTACTTGCAGCACTGCTATCTCTTACTGTGGTGCTTGCAACTCTGCCCGCTGCAACAAGTACAGCAGAAGCAGAGGATAATTCTAATAGCATAGCTGTGCAGGCGACAACCGGCTGGCAGCCGAAGGCAACAAGGACAGTTAAGAGTGGTAATTTTCCTATAAATATAACAAAAGACGAAACTGTACAGATAAACGGTCCTGTAAACTATACTGCGGCAACCGGCAAAATTCCTATTACGATAGCGCCAAATGCCACAGCAAAAATAATAATAAATGGTAGTGTAACGCTGCACGGTGCGAATGCAAAAGGCACTACGGGAGCAACTGCAGCGATTTATGTGCCGGCGACTTCTACTCTGACGATTTACAGCGCGCATGATGAGGATCTTTCCAAGACATCCGAAAAACCGAAAGATACGCTGACGCTGTCCGGCGGTAATGCGGCTGCCGGCAGCAATGGCGGCAATGCAGAGATGAAATCGAATCTGGATAACGGTAATTTACGCTATAAATGGTCGATTGGAGCCGGTGGCAATGGAGGCGGCGGAGCGGCAGCAGCAATCGGCGGCAATGGAGGAGATGGCGGCAGCGGTGGTGCGGCAAAGGCCTGTAATGTTGTGCTTACAGTTAATATCTACGGCCATATGTTCTCAGGTGACGGCGATGACCACAAGGGTGCTTCAGGAAATAACGGAGCCAATGGAACTGCAGGAACATCTGCCGGAAAAATCAACATATCCGGACGTTTGACACTGAATGCAACCGGCGGCAGCGGTGGTGCCGGCGGTTCAGGTGGAACGGGGTGCGGTGGACGCGCTGAAACAAGTGGCAAAGACGATATGGCTGGAGGCTGCGGCGGCGGCGGTGGCGGCGGTGGCGGTCTTGCTGCTCCTGCAATCGGTGCCGGAGGTGCCGGAGGCTCAGGCGGCGGCTCAGGCGGCGAACTTAGTTCTGACCACAATGGTGATGTTCAAGGCTGCGGTGGTGGCGGCGGTGGCGGCGGCTGGCCAAACGGCGGCGGCGGTGGCGGCGGCGGAGCTGAATGTTCCGATGCTGAAGATAAAAATGACAACAAATCGTATGGCGGTGCCGGCGGTGCCGGCGGTGCTGTCGGTGCCGCTGGTAGTGCCGGGAGTAGTGGTTATAGCACTGGAACCAAAGGACATGGAATCAATAACGATAGATATGATGCCGAACCCGGAGCCGGCGGTGCCGGTGGATATGGAGTAGCTTCAGCCTCCACTGCAGGCGGCGGTGCCGGTGGAACCGAAAGGCATCATCAGTATAACGCTGGTGCCGGCGGAAGCGGCGGTAAATATACAAGTAAGACTGTTTGGAATACACAAGGCAACCTTATATTATCAACTGCCAGCAAACTCGAACTGACATCACCGCTTTCATATATGTATGGCGACGGTCAAGGTTATGGCGCTTTAGCATCAATGACACCATATATCATATATGACCTTATGGATTGTAAAGTCAGCCTTGCAGAATGTACATATCCGGGTGAGGACGATAAGGCGACTACAAATATTACATCTATTACATATAACAGCAGCACAGACCGTGATAAAAGTATTATCGGAAGCAGTAAAACTATTGCCACAAACAGAGTAAGCCTTGCTTATACTAATCGAACACACTGCTCCTCCGGTACAGTCACCATTACAGGTGCAAATAACAGTACAAGAACAACTGTAATGACAAACAATGCAGTCATTGGAGTCAGCAATCTAAGCTTTAATATTAACAAAGCAACTATTAACAATGTACCAATTAACGGTAGTTTTGTAGGCAAAACACAGGGTACGGCTATTCCGATTTCTGTCAGCACTTATAGAACAAGTTCGACAGCATCGTATAAAGACCTCAGCACTTTGTGTAAAAGCAGCGGAGGAACCGGCACTCCGACAGTGAAATGGAGCGTAACAAGCGGAAAGGGAACTTTTGCAAATGCCAACAGCAGCAGTACTACATTTACGCCGACATCCGCCGGCTCTATAACCATCAAAGTTGCACTGTCCGGAATGAATGACTTCAAGGATTACTCCAAGACAATTACTTTCAGTACAACCAAGAAAGATTTGGACTCGCTTACTTTTTCAACGAACACACCACATCCGCGCAATGATGTTTCTGTCATATTGCCGGATGATATCGGAGATGATGCAAAAATTCAGTGGTATACCGTATCCGGCACTACAGCGACAGCAATTACCGGTGCTACCAAAGCAACCTATACTGTTCGAAATGCTGACATAGGCAAATTTCTTAGAGTAACAGTCACTCCGTCAGCAAACTCGAATTATAATGTGAACCCAACGACTGCAACTATTAACAATACGGTTGAGAGCCACAATTATACTCAGCACAATGGTTTTTGTACAATTTGTGGAGAATATCAGCCTGCAAGTACAATGACGAGCGGCACTTTTAACGGTTACTACAATATTACCAACGGAGGTCAGTTATTCTGGTTTGCCGCAATGGTAAACAATGATCCTACTCATGCGGAATTTAATAAGCAGAATACATCTGCAAATGCAGTACTTTCGCAAAATATTAATCTAGAAAACCGTGACTGGACTCCGATTGGAGAAGTCCTAAATTTAAATACTTCAGATATGAATAATGAAGATGTCACTGATGCCAATGTTTATAAAGGTACCTTTACATCACAGGGGAACTACAAAATCTATAATCTAAAGATTACTGGAGCCCATTTAAGAACAGGCTTGTTTGCAGCCGCAATAAATGCGACACTAGAAAACTTTACTGTGGAAGGCACAATTACACTTCCTCTGGCGAACCCATACTTCAAAAGTAATTACAACTGCGTCGGCGGTGTCGCAGCAAAGGTGGACGGCAAGAAGATTTCCAATGTAACTTCAAATGTTGACATCGTTAATACAAGTGGTGAATACAAACACGTCGGCGGCGTTATCGGTGAAGCACAAGATGCTAACGGCACCATAGTCACAAAATGTCTATATAAAGGTGAGATGCACATCATAAACTCGAATGACTGTGTCGGTGGCATTGTAGGATATTCCAACAATAAGGTACACATCAGCTATTGCGCAAATTTGGGCACTGTTTCCAGTGTTAAGGGTGAAGCAAGCTATGCTCCATATACTGGAGGAATTCTTGGGTATGTAAACAATAGTACAGCCTCTGTTAAAAATTGTTACAATTATGGAACCGTCAGCAACGGAGGCTTGAGCTATGAAGGAGCTATCATTGGTCGTTTCAGAAGCGGTACCGCTTCAAATTTTGCAGATAATTACTATCTGCAAGGCTCTGCCCCAAATGGTTTTGGTAAAGGCAGTGCAGATATTACCGCACCAATCGCTAAGGATAAGGAAGCTTTTGCCAGCGGTGAGGTATGTTATCTGGTAAACAGCAAGACCAGTAATACCGACGAAAATGAAGGTCTGGTAGCAATATGGAAGCAGAACATTGACAACAACATAACACCATATGATGATTATCCGCTATTTAATTCAGATGTTGTTTACTACCGCAGTGACGGTACCTACAGCAACTATAAAGAAGATGTCCAGGTAAATATAAGTTGGGGAGCTATGAGCTTTAAATACACAGATGGCGACTGGAACCCTGATGACCATTCATATGATGACGGAAGATGGGAGCCAACTGCAAATGGTGCGAATGAAATCACCGTCACAAATAACAGTAATGTAGCTGTCAATGCGGGATTTAGCTTTACTCCTGTCAACAATATTACGGACACACTTCCTGACTTCACAGCCACAATCAGCGGTGAAAATTCGCTAAGGCTTGAAAAAGGCGGCAGTGGCAAAAACACAACTACAGCTCTGCTTACACTGACTTTCGGCAAACCGAAAAAAGTCATTACCGATGAAAAACTTGGTACAATAACAATAAAAATATCTACAGTAGGAGGTAACAGCTAATGACTTCAAACACACAGCAGGAAGATAAAAAGAAAAAGAAGAAACTACTTATCTTCCTTATACTATTCATTTTGCTTGATATCATTCTATTAGTGGTGCTGCTCGGTACACGTACCACACTGGCACCTGACTATGCCCCTGTGAATGAAGAAAAATATGCAGAGGATATATGTGATGACGGAGCAGACAAACTTGACCAGGAGAAAGGCGGCGGCGCAGTAAGTCTGAGCTACTCTACTAATGTAGATATAAGTCTTGACAAAAAACTTGCCACTTTATTCTTTGCAAATCCAAGCAAATCCAATCAGGATATGGTGCTTCAGATTGTAGTCCACGATGTAGTTGTTGCACAGTCAGGCACAATCTCACCGGGCAAGCAAATTGGAAAGATGGATTTGCTAAGCTCCGGAGCAAGGAAGCTGCAGGCCGGAGGATATGACGGTAAATTCGTAGTCCTCTACTATCAGCCTGACACACACGAAAAAACAATAGTAAATACAGATATACCTGTAAAAATAACAGTTAGATAACCATAGTTCACTTCGCATATATGCGTTTTGAAAATATATTTTAAAAAAGGAGAAAATCTATTATGAAAACAAGAAAATTATTTGTAGTAGCCTTAGCACTTGTGCTGACAATGAGCATGACAGCAACAGCATTTGCTGCAACAAGTCCAACAACAATCAAATCTATTGACACCGATAATTCTGTAACTATTGATGTTACAGGTAACTATGAAGGTGGTGTCACTACTCCTGCTGTATACAGCGTTGATATTAGCTGGGGTGAAATGAACTTCGCTTATAATGTTGCAGGTACCAAAGAATGGGATCCAGCATCTCACACATATACTCTTAAAAATGGGAGTCAGGCTTGGACAGCCACAGGCAATACTATAACAGCCGCAAACCATTCAAACAAAGCCGTTAATGTAAGCTTTGCTTTTGCAAATGATACAACTAATGCTCCAAATGTTACTGGCTTTTTCAAAATTAACAATGAGAATAACAAAACCAACTTTGACCTCGATCCTGCTACAGAAGGATCAGATGTAAATGCTGCTCCTTCAAACACTGCCACTTTAGAGCTTGAGGGCACTTTAGCTTCAGAACATGCAGCTCAGACAAACCTCGGTACAGTAACAGTGACAGTAACTGCACCTGTAACACCTTAATCACTACATCCCCTATAGAGGAATGCTCCTGCATTCCTCTATAGATAATAGATACCTCATCTATGATATTTGCCCCAGTACTTACTGAGGTAAATATGACAGATGAACTACCATATTACAGGAGGTTTAAACATATGAAGAAACTACTGCTTCCGGCTGCAATCATACTATGCGCTGTAGCTGCAATAATCATGGTTATAATGCTGGTAACATCGGGCAGCAACAAAAGCTTCACACCGCCGCCATTTGACCCTGCCGCACAGACAGGTACTCCTGATGTCCCTGAATCAGCAGGCTATGGTGACCTTGATGCAGGTGATTTTAAATTCTATGCCGCAGGCAACCTGACCGCTGAAAGCGGCAAAACTGACATATGGCTTACAAACCCTGCTGAGAATAATATATGGCTCAAGGTGCGTCTGCTTGATGAGAATGAAAATGTTCTCGGAGAAAGCGGCCTTATAAGGCCGGGAGAATATGTACAGTCTATAGCACTGGATAACACTCCGCAGGATACCATATCTGTAACCTTAAAGATAATGGCTTATGAGCCGAGTACATATCGCAGCGCAGGCGCTATAGCGCTTAATACGGAGTTAAAAGCCAAGTAAATAAAGGAAAGGGGTATATATATGAAAAAACTTATAACAGTACTCATAGCACTCCTTATAGTTTTCTGCCCTGTCTGCGCATTTGCCGGAGAGACTCATATAAATCACGTTCCGGGCAGCACCGGAATAGAAGTATACGGCAGCTATCAGAAAATCAAGGACTACTATGAAATAACGCTCGGTGTTCCGGGACTTGATACCGTACAGCTCCCCGGAGGGGTAGTGCTGAGCGGCAGCAACAAGCACAAAGCCGACACCGGTATGAGAATAATCATTGTTCCTGTAACAGCCAAAGAGGAGCCTGACGCATATAAATGGCTGTCAGGCAATTTACCAAAAACCGGCAAAGCGTCAACGGCCTACTATCTGGGGTTTTACGACAACGATGACAACCATACGCAGCCTGCCGGTGATGTAACCATCACACTCACCATACAAAAGGGGTATGAAAATACAAAGCTGTACTATATGGATACTAACGGTCAGCTGAAGCAGCTGCATTACTCTGCAGCTTCAGGCTCTGCAAAGTTTACTATCAGTGCCACAGGCTACTATCTGTTTTTAAAGCCTGCAGGAGACAGCAATAAGCCAAATCCTGCCGTGCCTGACAATAACAATAACGGCTCTGATACAAATTCACCTAAGACAGGTGACAGCAGCAATTTATCTCTGTGGCTTGCGCTGTTTATAACTAGCAGCATTACTTTGATTTTAGCCCTGCTGCTGTCGCTGAGAAACAAAAGAAAACACATCTAGCTGAGGCTCTGACGGCAATTACACCCTCAGACATAATATATGTCCATATACCTCACAAAGTCCGTCAAAAGAGCTGTTACGGCTTCTATGTGTTATCTTAATACAAAACAAAAGATGCAGCTTCTGACAGTTTTGCAGAGACTGCATCTTTTATTATAACATCTTGATTAAGGTCTTTTTATTTCTTACTCCAAACAGCGGAGGCATCTCTGCACCGCTCCAGCTGAGTATTTGCAACGAGCTTGCCTGTTTTATCGTAAACAATAATCTGCGCCTTATAGAAGTATTTTGTGCCGTTTTTACCGCTTGTGTTCGTATAAGTCGGTTCTTTTTTGGTCACCATTTGTTTGTAGGATGACTGATTGCCCTCTGAACGATAAAATCGGTACTTTACAGTGCATTCCATGCCTTTTAGCTGATTTATAATTTCATTATCCTGCTCGTCAAGGTTAATCGTAACTTTAATGTTCTTTTTTGAATCCTTGGTTGAAGATACAGCCGGAGTCAACTTTTCAACAAGCGCCTTTGCTTCCTCACGCTGCGCCTGTCTTACTTCGTACTCTGCGAGGATCTGCTGGTATTCTGCATCGGAAACCATAGCCTTGGCCGAGTTATTAAAGAGGTTAGCCCATGTCTGGCTGCCGATGTCGCCGCTATTTGAAATATCATGCATTACCTGGAATTTCGTTACGGCTTCCGCAAGTGTTTCCGTATACGAGGTTTCCTCACCGACTGTCGGCTGATTGTAGTAGCCCAGTGCATTTAAGCGTTTTGCTGCTGCACGGATATACGGAAGTCTGGAAGCCCTCGATTCACCAGTTCCCAGATAATATTTGTAGCTGTCCGGATCCAGTGCGAAGCGGATACTGTAACCAACTGCCTGCGGTGTAAAATGATAGCTCGTTTTCGTTGAAAGCCTGTTGCCTGTGCCTGTGCTGTAAACGCCACCCAGCTTATAGCCGATGTCCGGTTTGGAATACAGCGACAGACTGCTGTTTTTGTAGCGTGTATCCAATGTAAAGTAGAAGGTTCCGTTGTCACCTGCAGTGAAGCTTCGGTTCCGGCCGTTTACATAAAGCTTAAGGGTTTTCATCGGGTTGTTTTGCGCGCGAACAAGGCTCAGCTTATAGCAGTCGCTTAAATCAACGCCGGTCAGCTTGTTGTTGTACAGATAAACGCTCTTTAATGCAGGTGAACTAGACAGGTCAGCCGTCTCATATTTATTATCGTGTGAAGATAATAATGTCAGCTTCGTAAACCCCGGAAGGCTGAGCGCACCTGTGAAACCTTTGTAGCTCCACTGAATCTGCGCTGTTTTTCCGCGTCCGTTTGTCATGAAGTGGGATTTGATTCCGTCTCCCCATGTAGCGGTATCATAATCCGAATAGTCACTGTTCATTACCACGCCGTTTGTCTTATATGAATCGCCAAAGCTCTGATTAAAGAACGCCCGGAGCATATCCATTTCGTATGCGTCGTCAATATATTTTCCGGCTCTGTAGTCCGGGTAGATATTCATATATACATGGCTGGTGGCAACCTGCTCGTCCGACGCATCGAAGTATGTGTAGTTTGTCAGCCCTGTGTAAGTCCACGCGCCAGTGGTTTTGTTGTATTTGTTGGTTGTTCCGACAGTCGGGTCGACAAAAATCCATTTTCCGTTTACATAGGATTCCGTCCACCAGTGGTCGCGCACATCAATATTGTTTTCTGTGAGCCAGTCATTGGAAGGAATGGCAAGTCTGTGACCGTAAACAAATCTGGTCGGAATGCCCTGCGCGCGGGCAAGCGCAAGGTAAATCGCAGAAAAGCCCTGACATGTGGTGTGAACACGCCCGTAAACACTGTTTGCGCTGCTCAGACCGTTTTCATAATTGTAAATGTTATCATAAGGGTCAGCATACTGATACGAGTGCGTGGAGAATGCCACGGAGTCGTAGTAAAAGTTCTTTGCGGTATACTCATATATTTTGAGGAGTTTGTCATAGTTGGTAGATGTGCCCTGAGTAACGCGATTGGAAATCCTCTGAATATAGGCGATTTTGCTCGGCGTCATTTCCGCATAGACATTGGTGGCAGGATTTCGCAGCACAAAACGTATATCCTCCAGAGTGTTGTCCAGATAGCGGTCGGTGCTGTAAAGCGCGCCGATATCCTTTATAGAGTTGTTGTATTCGATGACGTCCTTGTAGCGCAGGATTTTTACCTCGCTGTCCGTCACCTTGATTTCCATATTTTTATAGAGAACGCCGCTTGATTTATAGTTCAGAGTTTCGGCGTCGGCTGCAGTTGCGCAGCGCCTGAGATAGAGATTGTAGTATCCGTCCGGAACCTCAAATTGCTCCATATCCAGATAGTATGTAAATCCATAGAGCGTGGTGCCGTCCGATGCCATGCTATGAGCGGCATCCACGAAAATATCCAGATTAATGTCACCTTTGTTTTCTCCTACGCGGTAAAGAGAAACTCTAAACACTGTTGTTTCAAGCGGTGTTTTATAATTTATTTTTAGAACTGTGTCGTCTGTGACATAAGCTCTTAAATATTCTTTTTCAAAATCCGTCGTGGACTTAAATGTCGTTACCTGTGCCGGGGCATTTACCTCGGAGAGCGCCGCAAAAGCGCTGTCTATGGGTACGGTAAGCACCATAAGCACCGCGACAAGTGTAATCGATACTAATCTCAAAATCCTTTTTTTCATGCTTTTCCTCCTGTGACAATTACTATTCCGTGTAGATGTTATCCGGCGTACAAACGGGCAAGCTTAGGATTACAGTTGCCGTTGTCGCCGCCTATATTGAGGACTTCCCCTATGATTGAACCTCTCATCACCTGCGTGATGAAATTTCTGCAAGCTCCCCGCTGATGCAGGAATATTTATCAGGCTATAATGGCAGTTCCTGCCGTTCTTCGTATTTCTCTGTCATGATGTTTACTGTAGAACAATCTCTGACAGAGCAGATAATTTCTCCGATAAAGCCGGAAATCATTCTGCGGTTTCTCAGAAAAATTTCCTTTAGATAGGAAAATATATCATTTTTCATATAAAATTAAAAAAGGCACCCACATGGATGTCTTTTTTGATTTGGTGCGGATAAAGGGATTCGAACCCCCATGATGTTACTCACACGGACCTGAACCGTGCGCGTCTGCCAATTCCGCCATATCCGCAGATGGTAGTCCTACCGGGAATCGAACCCGGGTTACCGCCGTGAGAGGGCGGTGTCTTAACCTCTTGACCATAGGACCAGATACTCTATTATTATACTATAAATTTCTCAGATTTCAAGGCTAAATTTAATATATTTGCAAATGTTTTTGCTCAAATAATTAATTACAGCAGCCACTTTATGATAAAAGCAAACTGCCGTAATTACTACCCTCTTTTTGTATTAATTCTGACCTGAAATATTTACTGTGCCTGTAATTTTGGCTCCCGGATGAACTCCGAGGCTGCCTGCCTTCAGCTTGCCTGAAAATATACCGTCCTCCCCGATTTCGGCTTTTTCTTTTGCTTCGGCAGTTCCGTCCAGTTTACCGTATATGGTTATATCCTTACATTTAACCTGACCCTTAACTGAAACCCCGTTCTCAATTATAACGTGGCCCTTTGCGGTTATCTCACTGTCAGAAAGATCGCCGTTTTGAAGTATCAGATTGTCGCAGGATATATTGCCGAAAACACTTCCGGACACAACTACATTACCCTTGGCCTCTATGTTGCCTTTAACTGTACCTTCTATGGTAATATGTCCTTCTGTTTTGATATTACCGGTTATCTTTGTATCTTTTGATATAATGCCGTATTCGTCTTTGACTGCATTAACCAGCTCCGCTTTCTCTTCTGGCGCTGCTGTTTCTTTTTCTTCAGGTTCTTTTATTTCTGTCGTATTATTCTCTTTCATTATCCGACTACTCCTCTATCTCAAAATCCAGTGCTCTTTCGAAATCAGCATCTTCGACTTCATCTGTGATTATACGACCGTTTATCTTGGAACCGAGAGCTGCTGACATATGCGATGCCTTGAGATCCCCCTGTATTAATGCTGACGGATTAAGCTGCGCGACTCCCTTGGCATCAATGTTGCCTTTGATTTTACCGCTGAGCTCAAGATTGTCAGTATTAAGATTGCCTACGATTACACTCTCTGCCTCAAACACTGCATCTCCTGTAAGGTTAATATCTCCTTTGATCATGCTGGCCTTGGCTGTAAGCTGCTTAGCCTTGATGTTGCCCAGAACAAGACCGTTTACCATAACTGATCTGTCGGAAACAATATCGCCTTTAACGCTGCCGTATACCTGAAGCTCGTTGCTGCTCTGTATATTACCTGTAATGCTCATACTCTTTGTAATTATTGAGCTGTAGTTCTGCTGTTCTTTGTTAACCACTATTACATCGGCAGGCTTAATTATACCTGTGTCTGCTATATGGTGATTGTCTTTTGGTTCAGTTTTTTCAACAGAACCGTCATAGCCTGTGAGTCCTTTAACAGCCTGTGTGAAATTGTCTTTTAATGCCATAATTGCAGTCCCTCCTGTACGGTCATATGTATTATCAGTAGTAAGTCATTTACTGTATATCTCATTTGTATTTAGCCGGGGCTTCCTGTGGTTGACAGGGCTGCCGACAATCTATATAATATTTTATAATGAACATCAGTGTTCAAGTCAAGTAATTTCATTTAAATTTCACACATTTTCTAGCATACAGGAGCATATATGAAAAACAATGAAAAAGAACTGTTTCAGATAGGAGAAGTTACTAAAGCACTGGGGCTTACAAGGCGTATACTGATTAATTACGAAAACCTCGGTCTGCTGACGCCTGCCTCAAAAAATGACGGTCAGAGCTTTCGTCATTATTCCGCCGAGAATATAGTGCATATACGACTGATCCGCTCACTGCAGAATTTAGGGCTGTCGCTGGCTGAAATAAAGAACTATTTTGGCAACACCAAAACTCTTGATGAACAGATAAACCGCCTTATACTGCTGCGCAATCAGCTGGACCAGCATATAGCGCAGCTGCAACTTCGTCAGTCAAACGAGTGTGAGCCGGAAATCCTCAATGTAACACTTCCGGGCTTTACAGCCTTTTGCCGTGAATTTCATAATGCTGATATCAGTCTTAAAACTGCAGAGCTTCGGGATACATATATCAGCACGCTTAAGCACTATGCTGCCGATGTCGAAAACAAAATGTGTACCTTCGTTTCAACGGCCTCCGAAAACGACGGTATCTACGCAATACCAATAGCATCTGACAGCACAGGAGAAGCTGTCAAAGTATTTCCTCAGGTCAGCGCTCTTTGTATCTACCATCGCGGACCTTATGAAAAAATTCCGGACATTCACTCAAAGCTTCTCAATTATGCTCGTGATAAAGATATGACACCTCACGGATATTTCCGTAACATCTATATGGAGGGACCTCCTACGCACGGCACCAACAAAGAAGCCTATGTGACACAGGTTGCCATGCCTATCAAGTTTATATCAACAAAAGACAAATAAAAAATCACTGAAAAACTCAGTGATTTTTTGTAATGTTGGTGCGCTTGAAGGGACTCGAACCCATACGATGTTACTCACTAAATCCTTAGTCTAGCGCGTCTGCCAGTTCCGCCACAAGCGCGTATCAAAGTACTGTATTAGTATACAACGGACTGATAAATAAAGCAAGGTTTTTTTGTCATTTTGTTATAAATTTTTTTATATATTATGCTATAATATCTACCGGAATAATTATACCTTAATCGGGGATATTAATTAAAAAGGAGCAATGAACAAATGAAACAGTATATAAAGAATATAGAACACGAAACACCGTTAAAAATAGCTGATGAAATCTCATATCAGCCCGGACAGGTTGTAAGCAAGACACTTGCTCAAAACAGCCACCACAGTCTTACCCTCTTTGCCTTTGAAAAGGACGAGGAGATAAGCACTCACAGTTCGGGCGGAGATGCCATGATTATAGTTCTTGACGGCACAGGCAAAATCACAATAGACGGCAAAGAAAATATCCTGTCGGCGGGAGAAGCCATTGTAATGCCCGCAGGCAAGCCTCACGCCGTATATGCTGCCGAGCGTTTCAAAATGCTCCTTACAGTCATATTTCCTGAGGAGGTAGAGTAGATTTTGAACGTATCAATCGAACGCAGCGGCTGTATCGGCTGCGGTATGTGTGAGCAGATATGCCCTGAGGTTTTCCGTATGGCAGATGATGGTCTTGCAGAGGTCTATAACCAGCCGGACGAAGCTACAGAAGAAAAAGCAAAGCAGGCGGCAGCAGACTGTCCTGTAAACGTAATTTCATACTAGATGCAACGTATAATATCCCTGAGGTTAATCCTATCAGGGATATTTTTCATCTCTCAGGAGAAAAATAAAGCAACATTAATCATGCAATCTGTTGTATAATACTATCCGTAAAGACTTATATATTCAGTGAAAGGCACACAGTTGATTTTATGAAAAGAATACCTATGAGAGCAAAATACATTTCAAGGTTTGTATTTCGGCTTGCAGTCCTTGCTGTAATCCTTGTGATGTATTTTTTAAAGTCTGAAGCGTTCATCATCCTGAACGGCTTTAATTTTTTCCGGCAGTTTACTCTGCTGCACATAATATGGATAATCTGGATCGTCAGTATGATAATGCAGGTTGTCCCCACCAGAAATCTTGTTTCAATAGGTTCGCAGAAACAGTTTGGAATTCATTACATAGACACGGAAGTCCCCCACTGTCCTGACACTTTGAAGCATCACACAAAGCAAAGCGGTCTTGACGCTGTCAAGGTACTGCTTTTGTGGCTGGCGCTTACCGCAGTTATAGGGGTACTCAAAAAAGCCTCTGTCATCGACAACCGGCTGCTCCTGGTTATAATTACCGTGTTTTATGTATGTGATCTGATATGCGTGCTGTTCTGGTGTCCGTTCAAGGAATGGATAATGAAAAACCGCTGCTGCAATACCTGCAGGATTTTTAACTGGGACTATTTTATGATGTTTCTGCCCGGCATATTCTGCAAAGGCTTCTTCACGATAAGTCTGCTTGCAATGTCGCTTATAACGCTGGCAATATGGGAGATATATAATATGAAGTACCCGGAAAGGTTCTGGGAAGGCAGCAACGATGCGATAAAATGCAGAAACTGCACGGAATACCTGTGCGGCAGAAGAAAATAGAGAATTTAAAAGACAGAATGGATTTGCTCCACTCTGTCTTTGTTTATATAATGTTAAGTTTATGCTGTCTTTGATGTCTTTGATCTCTGGATAGCCCTTATAACAAGCAGTGTTCCGATCATCATAATGATACCTGCAGGAAGTGAAATCCATGCTGATCTTGTGAAGCCTGCAATTATGTATGTAACAAATGAAACTGAGGCTGCTGTAATTGCATACGGAATCTGTGTTGAAACGTGTGCGATATGATTACATTTTGAACCTGCACTTGACATAATAGTTGTATCCGAAATAGGTGAGCAGTGGTCACCAACTACAGCGCCTGCCATACAAGCTGAAATCGATACGATCATAAGCTGAGGATCGCTGTTCTGGAATACTTCTACAACGATTGGAATTAATATTCCGAATGTTCCCCATGATGTTCCTGATGCAAATGCAAGTACGCAGCCGATTACGAATATTATTGCAGGAAGCATACTCATAAGTGAACCTGCGAAATGTTCTGTTATGCCTGCTACGAATTCCGCGATACCAAGGCTGTCAGTCATTGCCTTTAATGTCCATGCAAGAGTCAGAATAAGGATAGGAGCAACCATTGCCTTAAATCCTTCAGGAATGCAGCCCATAGCGTCCTTGAAGCTTATAACTCCTCTTATCATATAGATTATAACTGTGATTATTAAAGTTATAACGCTGCCGATTACAAGACCTACTGAAGCATCTGAGCCTGAGAAGGCTTCAACAAAGCCTGCGCCTGAGAAGAAGCCGCCTGAATAAATCATACCAAGTACGCATGCAATGATAAGAATTATAACAGGTAATACTAAATCTATAACTCCGCCTTCACGTCTTCTGTTAGTTGAAACTGCAGTTTCAAGGTCTGAGGCCTGTGTATCTGTAGTGTCATCAAGAAGCTTGTCCGCGTATTTTTTCATTGTACCGTAGTCGAACTTGAGTGCAACTAATGTAAACATCATAACGATTGTTAAAATAGCGTAGAAGTTAAACGGTATAGCCTTTATAAACAGTGCAAATCCGTTTTCGCCGTCAACAAAGCCTGTTACTGCTGCCGCCCATGATGAGATAGGAGCGATGATACATACAGGAGCTGCTGTTGAGTCTATAAGGTATGCCAGCTTTGTTCTCGGAAGGCCCTGAGCCTCTGCTATAGGTGACATAACGCTTCCTACTGTAAGACAGTTGAAGTAGTCATCTATGAATACCAGAATACCAAGGATTATTGTCATAAGCTGTACGCCTGTCTGAGTCTTAACTCTCTTGATTGCCCATTTTCCGAATGCAGCCGCGCCGCCTGTTCTGTTGAGCAGTGCAACGATTACACCGAGTATAACAAGGAAAATAAGGATACCTACATTGTAGGCGTCTGACAGTGAGCCAACGATACCGTCCTGAAGAACGTGGTTCATTGTCATTTCAAAGTTACCGCCCGCATAAAGCACTCCGCCTATAACCACACCGATAAACAGTGAACTGTATACCTCCTTAGTTATAAGGGCAAGGCCTATAGCTACCAGCGGCGGAATTATTGACCACCATTTTGCATATAAAGCAGGTACATATTCTGCTTCATCACCTGTAGCAAAGCACAGCATCGGGCATATCATTACAATAAGCAGTGCTGTACTAATCAAAAAAATCAGTCTGTTTCTGTTCATTTCAAACCTCCCGTTAATAAAATATAATAAAAAGTGCCATGAATAACTATCTGAAGCATATCCATGGCATTTCAATCATATCTATTAACCTAATTCCATCGATAGCTCTCCGCAAAGCGACAGTCCGCTATATATTATATAACGTCCCAGGTAAATTCCAAGGCAGAATTCCCTTCGGCAGAATCTCCTTTCGATACCGCATATAAGAAAGCCCTTAACTTTCAAGTCGGTATCTACTGATATCATCCGCTCCTCTATCCAGATGTATTCAATTTACGCAAAAATCCAGAAAATATATTCTGGAATTAGACGTGTGCAAAATTGGTGCGCGTGAAGGGACTTGAACCCCTACGGTCTCCCGCTAGAACCTAAATCTAGTGCGTCTGCCAATTCCGCCACACGCGCATATTTTTGGTGACCCTATCGGGACTCGAACCCGAGTTACCGCCGTGAAAGGGCGGTGTCTTAACCGCTTGACCATAGGGCCCTAAATAAAAACCGGCAACGTCCTGCTTTCCCAGGCGGTCGCCCGCCAAGTATCATCAGCGCTAAGGAGCTTAACTGCTGTGTT
>CAKQOW010000002.1 GCA_934256595.1 uncultured Clostridia bacterium | reverse complement strand
GTAGAGGGAGTTCTCAATGCAGACGGTACATACACATTCACAACAGGACACTTCTCAGAATATGCGGTAATGGCTAAAGATGAGGCTGACAAGGTGATAGCTGATCAGTTAAAGACTATGATTAAGGATGTTAATCTTAAGGTAAGAACCTCAAAGACATCAAAGAAGAACATCAAGGCTGTAGTATCAGGAGATGTTAAGGCATTAACAGATGCAGGATATACAGTTAAGTACAAGTTCTACAGATCAACAAAGAAAGCATCAAAGTATGCAGTGCTTAAAACAAAAGCAGATAACACATACATCAACACTAAGGGTAAGAAAGGAACCAAGTACTACTACAAGGCAAAGGCTCTTGTATATCAGGGAGATAAGCTTGTAGGACAGACAGTTCTTACACAGTGCAAGTATGGAGCAAGAACCTGGAGTAAGTAAATTAACTGAAACAAGGTGTGATAGCCTTCTTGGTTACAGTGTATTGCTGTAACATAAATAAATAAGCAGAGAGCCCATTGGTATGATATATCAATGGGTTATTTGCTTTTTCGACTTTCCAATTTTCCCTGCCACGTATCACGTTTTCTCATTTCGTTGTGAATGGTGTTCAGTATGGTTCTTTTTTTGTAGCTCCATTCGGGAGCGATAAGTATAGGCCTTGGCGCATCTGCAGAGAGCCTGTGCACCGTTATATCGTCAGGCACCAGCTCAAGCGCCTTTATAACAAGGTCGGCATATTCCTCGATGGACTCAAAAGGCACATAATTGCGATGAGTTTTTGCCATTGTCGAATTTTTTACGATATTCAGCATATGAAACTTAATCCCAAAGGGCTTCATTGCCGATACATATCTGACTGACTCAAGCATATCGTCTTTAGTTTCACCGGGAAGCCCGAATATGAGATGAACAACTGTCCGTATTCCCAAATTTTTAAGTCTTGCAAACGTATCCTCAAATGTTTTGAGAGGGTAGCATCTGTTTATTTCCGAAGCTGTTTTTTCGTGCATGGTCTGAAGTCCCAGCTCTACCCACAGGAATGTTTTTTCATTAAGCTCCGCAAGGAGCGAAAGCACCTCGTCCGAAATGCAGTCAGGCCTTGTGGCTATGGCAAGCCCTACAATTTTGTCGTGATTAAGAGCATCGTAATATTTTTCTCTAAGCTCCGATACCGGAGCGTAGGTATTTGTATGGTTCTGAAAATACGCTATATATGAGGCCTCCGGCCATTTGTCAGACAGCAGGTCTATCTGCTGCCTGATGGTTCCCGCAAAGTGTCCGGTGCCGTCCGAAGCGCAGAAAGTGCAGCCTCCTGTGCCCTTGGAGCCGTCTCTGTTGGGGCAGGTAAAACCGCCCTCCAGAGAAAGCTTTATTATTTTTTCACCGAAATACTCTTTGAGATAAGCGCCTATTGAATTCATTCTGTTCTGATTGAAATTGTTTGCCACTTATGCGTTCTCTCCCTGAAGTTTTTTGAGTTCCTCCTCTTCAAGCTGTCTGTAGGCAACCTTGCCCACAAGAGTTGTCGGGAGCTTTTCACGGAACTCTATATCATAAGGCATAGCGTATTTTGCAACGTGCTTCCTTGCGTAATCAAACAGTTCGTTCTTTGTTTCCTCATTTGCGGGAACGCCCTCTTTGAGCATTACGAATACCTTGACTTTCTCCATTTTGTAACTGTCGGGAACGCCGATAACGCAGCTCATCTGCACTTTTTCGTGAGCATCAAAAATGTTTTCCATCTGAGCCGGATATATGTTATAGCCCGAAGAGATAATCATTCTCTTGATTCTGCCCTTGAAATATATGAAACCGTCGCTGTCCATCTTGCCAAGGTCTCCTGTATAAAGCCATGTAAGCCCGTCGCTGTGTTTCCTTAGGGTGTGGGCTGTTTCCTCAGGCATATCCAGATATTCCATCATAACCGACGGACCCGCAATAACTATCTCGCCCTCCTCTCTGAAAGGAAGCTCTCTGTCAGTATCAGGCTCCACTATCTTGTAGTAGGTGTCAGGAAACGGTATTCCTATGCTGCCCTCTTTGTGAAGCGTCGGCGGTGTCAGACATGAGGCGGTTACACATTCCGTAGTTCCGTAGCCCTCTCTTATCTGCACTATTGAGTTGTGATTATATAGAAATCTGTCGCATTTTTTCTTAAGCTCTACAGACAGTGAATCACCGCCTGAGAATACTCCCTTGAGACAGGACAAATCAGCCTTTTCCATTGACGGTATGCGAAGCAGAGCCTCATAAAGAGTAGGAACTCCCGCTATGAAATTGCATTTGTATTTGGTTATCAGCTTGGCGTAGCTTTTGGCTGTAAACCTCGGTACCAGTATACATCTTCCGCCCTGCGAGAGCATTGTGTGTATGCATACTCCAAGACCGAAGCCGTGAAACAGCGGCATTGCGGCAAGCATCTTGTCTCCCGGCTTGAACATAGGGTTTGCGGCTATTACCTGTTCGCTGAGAGCATTGAAATTAATGTTTGAAAGCACGATGCCCTTGGTTTTGCCCGTAGTACCTCCTGAATAGAGAATTACGGCAGGGTCCTGCGCCTTTCTCTTTACCTTGTAGTTCCATGAGCATGCCTTGCCAAGCTTAGAGAACTGATCCCACTGAATTACGGGAGCGTCCTTTGGAATAGGAGTGATCTTGCGGCCCTCTGTAAGCATGTAGCCTGTTTTGATAGGCTTGCTCAGCTCGTCCTTTATTCTTGCAATAATTATATTTACTATATTGGTATTCTCTCTGATTGCCTCAAACTTGTTGTAGAACTGGTCCAGCGTTACAACCACCACGCTTTCGGACATCTGCAGATAAAGCTCTATTTCCTTTTCGGCAGACAGAGGGTGTATCATATTTGCAATAGCGCCTATGGCGTTGGTGGCGTACAGCATATATATGGCCTGCGGACAGTTGGGCATTGCAATGGTTATCTTGTCGCCCTCGCGTATGCCTATTGTCTTTAATGAGCGTGCGCATTTGTTTATCTGCTCAAGCATCTGTTTGTAGGTTGTGTGCTTTCCCATAAAGTCAAAGGCTATGTTATTGGGATATTTCTTTGCTATGGCCTCAACCTTTTCGTACATTGTGCAGTCGTCATATTCCAGAGTTGCCGGAATGGAGCCTTTGTGGGAAAACCATGGTGTTTTAACGTTTTCGGGAACCGGGAATGTAATCTTTTCTATAACCTGTTCTTTAAATATTTCCTTTTTCATCAGTAATCAACCTCTTCATCCAATGGTGTTTCAAGCAGCTGCGGATTTTCAAGAAGTTTCTTGAGCAGTCTGATTGATTTTGAATAATAGTAGCCGTCTGCAAGGCGCTCATCGATTGTAAGGCCAAGCTCTACGGAATCTCTCATATCATAGCTTCCGTCATCTTTAAAAAACGGGCGTATTTTTTTCTCACCCACTATTACAAACAGAGAGTTTGTTCCCCAGTTGGTAAGGTGATGATATCCGCTTTTGAGCTTTATGGAGCCCAGATTTGAAAGGACTGCGGAGCAGTAGTAAGGGTCGCTTTCGATAAACGCCTTAGGCACATGACCATGTATGTCAAGCTTTCTTACGACGTATACGACAAACCGTACAAGCCAGAATGGAAGCTTGCTTATAAGATCCATGCTCTCGGTGGAGCCGTCAAGCTTGTCGCTTCTGCAGCTGTAGACCTGCCGCCTTATCTTCTCATGAACAGAGTCGAGATTGTCCCCGTTCTCGCCTCGGATTACGGCAAGAGCCTCCGCGCCCCTGTCAGAGAATTTCTTTTTAACTACAAACGATGCGGTTACTTCGTTTCTTTCGTAAATACGCTTGTTGGCGATGAAATAGTTCAGCTTGGGGCGAAGCCTTATTGTTTTCATTAATGCCGTAACTATAACGTGAAAGAGCGTATATTTAAACTCGTCATCGCCGCTGTTTTTTTCTTCAAGATATCTGTTGATATTTGTTAAATCTATACATTCGGATATGTAGGCCTCGTTATCGCATCTGTTGGGATAAAGCAGAGGCACTATTATATGCATAGGGTCAAGATTCTTAACAAATTTTCCGTCGCGTCTGCCCATATGTTAGTTCTCCTTGCCATGTTATTTATGTGCTTTGCCGGAGCGCGGCGCGTCTGATTTGAGACGCCGCCGGACAAAGTCTTTTCTATTATACATTTAATGAGCTTTTTCTTCAATATCTGCAATATTTTTTTTATGGTAATATTCCTTTAAAACATCTTGTATGGTATAATGATTATGTTTATTTACTGACGATTTTTAAGGGGAAATAATGAAAAAATTTGCAGAAACAGGAACACAGGTTAATATGGGAGCCGGAAGCTGCTGCGGCTGCAGTTCGGATATGAATTTAAAAATAGGCAGACCCTCGGTGCTTCTTCACAGCTGCTGCGGTCCCTGCAGCACCGCTGTTATAGAGAGGCTGCTGGAGGATTACAGCATAACCGTATTCTTCTATAATCCAAACATTACGGAGGCGGAGGAGTATGCGCTGAGGCTTGACGCCCAGAAAACCGTCATAGAGAAATTCAACGGCGGAGACAGATTTATTATCGACAGGATAGGACTTGTCGAGGGCGCATACAGACCGGAGCTGTTTCTGTGCGGCGTTAGGGGCCTTGAAGATGAGCCCGAGGGCGGAGACAGATGCAGTGTGTGCTTCAGAATGAGGCTTGAGGAGACGGCTCGCAGGGCCAAATGCGGAGGATATGATTTCTTCACCACAACACTTACCGTAAGTCCTCACAAAAATTACCCCCTTATATCACAGATAGGCAGAGAAATCGCAGACAGCTACGGCGTAGGCTTTCTTGATATGGACTTCAAGAAAAAAGCCGGATTTCAGAGAAGCATAGAGCTGTCAAAGGAGTTTGGACTCTACAGACAGAACTACTGCGGTTGCAGATTTTCAAGATGGTTTGACAGACCTGAAACAAAAGATAAATTATAACTTACAACCAGAGGAGGACATTAAATGTCAAAACTAATAATTCCGGAAGGCTATATGCCGGCTGTTGACTATATGGAGTCACAGAGAGCAATCAAAAAAATCAAAGACTTTTTCCAGCAGGAGCTGGCATACGGTCTTTCACTCAGACGTGTTTCAGCGCCGCTTTTTGTAATACCCGAAAGCGGACTTAACGATAATCTCAACGGTGTTGAGAGAACTGTGCAGTTTACAATCAAGGACATGGACGAACAGAAAGTTGAAATTGTTCAGTCCCTTGCCAAATGGAAGCGTATGGCGCTGGGCAAATACAATATACCTGCAGGAAACGGCATATATACGGATATGAATGCCATCAGAAGAGACGAGGAGCTTGACAATCTCCACTCGATTTATGTTGACCAGTGGGACTGGGAAAAGGTAATAACAAAAGAGCAGAGAACAGAGGAATACCTGAGAGAAACTGTTATAACCATCTACAATGCACTCAAAAATCTGGGCGACTATGTCAACAGACTCTACAGGGATATCCAGACGGAGCTTCCTAACGAAATTACTTTCGTTACAACTCAGGAGCTGGAGGACAGATGGCCTGACAAGACTCCAAAGGAGAGAGAAAACCTTATAGCCGAAGAAAAAAGAGCCGTATTCATTCAGAAAATAGGCGGAGCGCTTAAATCCGGCGAAAAGCATGACGGCAGAGCTCCCGACTATGATGACTGGGAGCTTAACGGAGATATAATTCTGTGGAACGAAGTGCTGGGGCTGGCCTTTGAAATATCCTCAATGGGCATCAGAGTAGATGAGGAGGCAATGGCAAGACAGCTTGAGATCTCCGGCAAGGAGGATCGCAGAGATCTGCCTTTCCACAAGGCTATATTAAACAAAGAGCTTCCTTACAGCATAGGCGGAGGCATAGGACAGAGCAGACTGTGCATGTTCTTCCTGCGCAAGGCTCACATAGGAGAGGTTCAGGTTTCGGTATGGCCTGAGGATATGGACAGCAAGTGCAGAGAGCATAATATATTCCTGCTGTAGATGAAATGAAATATGCAGACATTGTAATAGACAACAAAAGTCAGATGACTGACAGCTTTTATACATATATATGCGAGGACAGCCAGGCGGTTATCGGGCAGAAGGTGTATGTGCCTTTTGCCAGAAGCAAAAACCTCAGAGAAGGATATATATTCGATGTCAGAGACAGCGATGACAGAGACCTTAAATTCAGAGCGGTTGACCACACAGACGAAAACATCTGTCTTAACGAGGAAATGATAGAAACCTGCAAGTGGATGAAAAAACGGTATCTTGTCAAATATATAGACGGGGTAAAATGCTTTACTCCCGCGGGCGGACCCTCAAAAAGAGTGCTTAAGCAAAAGCAGCCTGTTTTGGCGCAGCCTGTTTCAAGGACTCTTACCTCGGAGCAGAAAGCAGCCCTTGAACAGCTGAGTCCCTGCATTGACAGGCGGGAGCACGGGATATTCCTTATAAACGGGGTTACCTCAAGCGGCAAGACCGAGGTGTATATACGGGCTATAGAACAGGTGGTGGCTTCGGGCAGGACAGCGATAATGATGGTGCCTGAAATATCCCTTACGGGACAGGTAATAGACAGATTTGAAAAGCATTTCGGAAGCGATATGATTGCAGTAATGCACAGCCGTATGACAAAGCCTCAGAGATATGTTCAGTGGCAGAGAATCAGAAGCGGCAGCGTCAGAATAGTAATAGGCGCGCGCTCGGCGGTGTTTGCGCCTCTTGAGAATATAGGGGTTATAGTTCTCGATGAGGAGCATGAGGCAACCTACAAATCCGATATGACTCCCAGATATGAGGCCCTTGAAGTGGCAATCAAAAGAGCAGGGTATTACGGCGGCATAGTGGTGCTTGGAAGCGCCACACCGTCGGTAGTGTCAGCCTACAGAGCCGACGAGGGCATCTATCACAGGATAGACATGAAAACCAGATTTAACAAAAACCCGCTTCCCGAAGTTGAAATTGCGGATATGAGCGATGAGCTTCGAAACGGCAATACGGGACTTTTGAGCAGAGCGCTTTATGACCGCATGCAGGAAACGCTTTCGGCGGGTCAGCAGATTATTCTTCTTCTCAACAGGAGAGGCTTTTCAACATACATTTCGTGCAGAGAGTGCGGCCATGTGATGAAATGCCCCGTATGCGGCATAAGCCTTACATATCACAAGGATATAAACGGGCTTTACTGCCATTTCTGCGGACACAAGGAGCCTATGCCAAGGCTGTGCCCAGAGTGCGGGCAGAGTTCCCTCAGACTGCAGGGCGCCGGCACACAGAAGCTCGAAGAGGAAATCGAAAGACTTTTCCCCGATAACACCTATGCGAGACTGGATCTTGATACCGCAAAGCGCGCGGGAGTTATGGACAGAGTGCTGGCATCGTTTGCAAAGCGCAAAACAGACATACTCATAGGCACCCAGCTTATAGCAAAGGGTCTTGACTTTGACAATGTGGGGCTTGTCGGAATTGTTTCGGCAGACAGCTCCCTTAATATACCTGATTTCAGAGCGCCTGAGCGGACTTTCCAGCTTATAACGCAGGCGGCAGGCAGAGCCGGCAGGGGAGATCTTCGGGGACGCGTCATAATACAGACCTATTCTCCGGAAAATTACGCAATAAAAGCGGCTGCGGAGCACGATTATGAGGGCTTTTGCAGAGAGGAGCTGAGGCTCAGAGAGCTTATGGGCTATCCGCCGTATTACGACCTTATCCGTCTCATATTCTCGGGAGAGGACGAGAGACAGGTGGCAAAAGAGGCTGGCGGCTGGTACGAAAGTCTTAACGAAATGATACACACAGGATTTATTTACAGACCGCAGCCTGCGCCTGTAAACAAAATCAAAGAAACCTACAGATATCATATGATGATTAAATGCCCCAGGGGCAGACGCGGTCTTTTCCTTGGAGCTTTAGATAAACTCAACAGACAAAACAACAACGGCAAAACCAGAGTAAATGTGGGAATAGACATAAACCCATACAGTTTTATTTAGCGGAGGACAAAATGGCATTAAGAAATATTGTGGTAGAGGGTGACGAGATATTAAGAAAGCATTGCAGAGAGGTGGACAAAATCACAGACAGAACAAAAGTGCTTCTCGACGATATGCTTGAAACAATGAGAATGGAAAACGGAGTGGGAATTGCAGCTCCGCAGGTCGGAGTTATGAGAAGAATTTTCATAACAGAGGCAGAGCCGGGCAGGGTTATCGAATTTATAAACCCTGAGATTATCGAATTAAGCGGCGAGCAGACAGGCGCGGAAGGGTGCCTTTCGGTTCCGGGACTCATAGGTGATGTTACAAGACCCGAATACGTTAAGATTAAAGCCCTTGACAGAAACGGCGAGGAATTCACCTTAGAGCTTGAGGAATTTGACGCAGTGGTTACCTGTCACGAATTTGATCATCTTGAGGGTATACTTTATATTGACAAGGCTGAAAATATAAGAAGTGCGGCAGCCGAAGAAGAGGAAGAATAAATGAAGATAGTATATATGGGAACTCCCGATTTTGCTGTGGGACCTCTTGCAGCCATTGCAGAGGCAGGCTACGAAATCGGATACGCTGTGACGCAGCAGGACAAGGCGCGAAACAGGGGTAAAAAAATCCAGTTCACTCCTGTCAAGACAAAGGCGACAGAGCTTGATATACCGGTGCTTCAGCCGGAGAGAGTGAAAGGAGATGAGGAGTTTTTAAAAACCCTTGAGGAATACGCTCCCGACGTTATAGTCGTTGCAGCATACGGACAGATACTGCCGGAGGATGTTTTAAACCTCCCGAAATACGGCTGTATAAACATTCACGCGTCGCTCCTGCCAAGACACAGAGGCGCGGCGCCTATACAGAGAGCGATACTCTGCGGTGACGAAAAAACAGGCGTTACCATAATGCAGATGGAAAAGGGCCTTGACACAGGCGATATGCTTCTCAAAAAAGAGTGCAGCATTGACAGCAAGACTGCGGATCAGCTTCACGACGAGCTCTCTGAGATGGGAGCACAGCTCATAGTCGAATTTCTTGACAGACTGTCGGCAGGAAATCCGCCGGAGCCTGTTAAACAGGACGACTCGCTTTCGACCTATGCGCCTATGATATTCAAAGAGGACGGACGCATAGATTTTAACAGGTCTGCAGAGGAGACTGAAAGACAGATAAGAGCCCTCAGTGCATACACCATGTATAACGGAGAGATATTTAAAATCTGGAAAGCAGAGGTTAAGGATACGCCGTGCAGCCTGCCGGCAGGAACTGTTGTCAGAGTCTCCGACGAGGGCATTGAGATATCGGCAGGAGGCAGACTGATTAACGCGCAGGTGGTGCAGGTTCCCGGCAAACGCAGAATGGAAGTAAAGGACTTCCTTAGAGGAAACAGCATAGAAACAGGAACTGTACTGGGATAAAAGGAGAGATTTATGTTTTACTATTATGACTGGACAATGATACTGCTGGTGCCTGTAATCATATTCACAATATATGCGCAGACAAAGGTAAGCAGTAATTACAACAGGTATTCACAGGTCAGGACGGCCAGAGGAATTACGGGAGTGCAGGCGGCGCAGGAGATAATGCGGGCAAACGGCATCAGCATCCCGATAGAGGTTATTCAGGGCAGACTGACAGACCACTATGACCCGTCAAAAAAAGTTTTAAGACTTTCATCTGCGGTTGCGGAGGGCGACTCCATAGCCTCGGTTGCAGTTGCGGCTCACGAGGTGGGACACGCGCTGCAGCATGCGGAGGGGTATGTGCCTATTAAAGTCAGAGGCGCGATAATACCTGTTGTCAATATATCCTCAAAGCTGGCGTGGCCGGCAATAATCATCGGAATTATTATCGAGCAGGCCGGCAGAATATATGAAGGAAACCTGATATTTACTATAGGAATTGTACTGTTTGCAGCGGTGGTTGCATTTCATGCGGTTACACTTCCGGTGGAATTAAATGCAAGCAGGCGGGCGCTGGTTCAGCTTGAGTCTCTGGGCATAGTATACCCGGAGGAAAAGCGCTCTGCCGGAAAAGTGCTGTCAGCGGCAGCAATGACATATCTTGCGGCTCTTGCGGCGGCGCTGATGCAGCTGATAAGACTGTTACTGATAAGGGGGCGTGACTGATGGATATCAACAGAAAAACAGCGTACTACACACTGATGGACATTGAAACCAAAAAATCCTTTTCAAATCTTTCTCTGAATCATCACATCATAGTATGCAATCCGCCGTCACCTGCATTTGTAAGGGAGCTGGTCTACGGAGTGCTTGAAAACAAGCTGCTCCTTGACTACATAATAGACAAGCTGGTTCCAACAGGTGCGGCAAAGGTTAAAACCGGCGATCTGGTGGTGCTTCGAATGGGCATATATCAGCTGGGGTATATGGACAAGGTGCCCGAATATGCGGCTGTAAACGAGAGCGTAAACCTTGCAAAGAAATTCTGCAAGGGCAGACAGGGCTTCATAAACGGAGTGCTCAGAACATATATCAAAGAAAAATATACGATTAAGCTTCCTGACAGAACAGAGGACGAAATCAGATATCTTTCGATTAAATATTCCTATGAGCCGTGGATAATCAGACTGTGGCTTGAAAGATACGATATAGATTTTGTAGAGGAGCTTCTGGCGGCAGGCAACGAAACCCCTGATGTTACAATCAGAATGAACTGGCTCAAGACTATGAAGCCGGACCTTATCAGAAGACTCAACGAAAAGGGTTTTGAAACAAGTGAGGGAAAGCTCTGCAAAAACGCAATACACGTTAAAGGCAGCGGACTTTTGAACAATGCCATATACAAACACGGATATTTCTCGGTGCAGGACGAGGCTTCAATGCTTACAAGCGAAAAGCTGGACCCTCAGAAAGGCGATCTTATTATGGACGTCTGCGCGGCGCCGGGAGGCAAGACCTTTGCCATTGCGGAGAGAATGGACAACAAAGGCCTTATCATAGCCTCGGACATATACAAGCGCAAGCTTGATATAATTGACAAGGAAGCCAAAAGACTGGGAGTTAAAATAGTTCAGACCAGAACTTGGGACGCAACCAGAGTTGACTCGTCCATGATAGGTAAGGCGGACAGAGTGCTTGTGGACGCGCCTTGCTCGGGGCTTGGAGTAATACGCCGCAAGCCTGAAATCAAATACAAGAATATGGACACCGAAATGAAAACCCTGCCTATAAAGCAGAGAGCTATACTGGAGGCTTCGGCCCATTATGTCAAACCGGGCGGAATACTTCTTTACAGCACATGTACTATCAACCATTACGAAAACGACAGAATTGTAAACGACTTTCTTAACAAGTCAAAGGAATTTGAGGAGCTTGAGAGAATACAGCTGTTCCCTAACGTTGACGGTACAGACGGTTTCTTTATATGCAAAATGAGAAGAATAAAAACAGTTACTAACAATTAACTGATGGAGAGAATATGTTGCAGATAGGATTTAAGACTCACAAAGGGCAGGTGAGAAGTCACAATGAAGATGCCTGCTTTATTATTCCCGAACATAATATTTATGTAGTGGCAGACGGAGTCGGAGGAAACTTTGGCGGTGAGATAGCCTCGCGTACTGCGGTTTATGAAATCACGCAGTTTGTTCATGCAAACCCTCCGGCGGAGGAGGCGACTGCGTCGCAGATAAAAGCGTATTTCACAGAATGTCTTTCAAAGGTCAATGATGAAATATACAAAAAAGCAGACCGCAGGAATGGAAACAGCGGTATGGCTACGACAGTGGTGGTATGCTGTATCAGAGGCGGCCATGCCTACATAGCTCATGTGGGCGACAGCAGAGCGTACATATGCAGAAACGGCGCTCTCACACAGATTACAGAGGACCATACATATGTCAATGCCCTTGTAAAAGCGGGAATTATAACGGCCGAGGAGGCTGTAAGTCACGAACAGCGCCATATGATTACAAGAGCGCTTGGAGCAGAGGAGGCGGTTTCACCTGATTTCAAACAGGTGGAAATCAGAGAAAACGATATTATTCTTCTGTGCACAGACGGACTGTTTGGAGAAGTGGAAGAACCTCTGATAACAGAGATTTTAAGCAGCAGCCGGTACACAATGTCAGAAATGGCGGGAGTGCTGGTCGATGAAGCAAACAAATCGGGCGGAGCAGATAATATTACAGTTATCTGCCTGAGAATTTAGGAGGAACCAATGAGCGTAAAATTACTTGCAGGTAGATATGAATTAATAGAAAAAATAGGTGACGGGGGAATGGCCATTGTCTATAAGGCAAGATGCAGACTTCTCAACCGTTATGTTGCAATCAAGATTTTAAAGCCTGAGTACACCAAAGACGTAAAGGTGCTGGACAACTTCAGAAGAGAATCACAGGCTGCGGCAAGTCTTTCCCACCCCAACATCGTAAACATATATGATGTCGGAAAAGAGGGCAATATACACTATATCGTAATGGAGCTGATAGAGGGTATGACCCTTGCCGATATGATAGAGGAAGAAGCTCCTATGCCTTACAAAAAGGTTATAAATATTACAAGACAGATTGCAGCGGGGCTTTCATTTGCGCACAAAAACAACATAATACACAGAGACATCAAGCCGCATAACATACTTATGACAAAGGATGGTGTTGCCAAAATTGCAGACTTTGGAATAGCCAAGGCGATTTCAGAATCCACAATTATGAAAAACACCACCAGCGACGATATGGTTATGGGCTCTGTCCACTATTTCTCACCGGAGCAGGCAAGAGGCGGCTACGTCGATGCCAAGTCCGATATATACTCACTGGGAATAGTTATGTATGAGATGCTGACAGGCAGAGTTCCGTTTGACGGAGATTCACCTGTTGCAATAGCACTTATGCATATGAACGATCCTATGACACCGCCGTCATACTATGTTTCGGGCATACCGCCAAGACTTGAAAACATAATTCTAAAAGCGACAGACAAGGTTCAGGTCAACAGATTTGCAAGCGTAGACGAGCTTATCAGGGAACTTGACAACATAGAGATGGTATCAAGAGTTGTGGGAGAGTCTGCAATAGCGCCTGAAAGAAAAGAAGAAAAATACGAAAAACAGCCGGAAAGACAGCCGGAGAAAAAACACGAAAAGCACAGCAGCTCCAGGGGCTCAAACAAAAAGCTCCCAATTATAATCGGGGCGGCGGCAGCGGCCGTAATCCTTATAGTTGCCGCAATATTTGTATTTGGCGGCGGAGACAAGAATGAAGTCAAGGTGCCTAACCTTACTGATATGACCTATGATGCGGCAGAGGAAGAGCTTACAGATCTTGGCCTTGAAATCGAAATGGGCAACGAAGTATTCAGTGACGAATACGATGAGGGCAAAATAGTTTCACAGTCGCCAAAGCCTGATATGAAGGTCAAAAAAGGCAAGACCATCAGAGTAAATATAAGCAAGGGCGCAGGAGTTGAAACAGTACCGAGTGTAATAGGACAGACTGTGGATCAGGCAAGAGCAACCCTTGAAGGCAAAGGCTTCTCACTTGGAAGCATTACAGAGGAAGAAAGCGATTCACCTGAGGGAACCGTAATAAGACAGAGCCCGGAAGCAGGTACGCAGGCCGAGAGCTCACAGGCTGTATCTGTAGTAATATCAAAGGGCAGAAGCGTCAAAGAGGTTGCAATGCCGGGACTTTTAGGCAAATCACTTGATGCGGCCAAGGCGGAAATAGAAGCTGCGGGACTTAAAGTAGGCAGCGTTACCTATGGCTACAGCGAGGATTATCCGTCGGGACAGGTAATAGAGCAGCAGTACAACAGCGGCACTTCACTTACAGAGGGAACATCTGTAAGTATCAAGGTAAGCAAGGGGCCGGAGCCTCAGCAGCCTGAGCCTGATGAGCCTGCTGATGAAGAGGTAGATTAGCCGTATATGAGAGGAATAATAGTTAAAGGCATCGCAGGCTTCTATTATGTAAGCTGCGGTGATGAAGTCATCGAATGCAAGGCGAGAGGCATATTCAAAAACAGAGGAATAACCCCCGCTGTGGGAGATGACGTTGAGATAAGCCTTACGGCAGAGCCGGGCAAGGGAGTCATAGAGGAAATACTGCCCCGCAAAAACGTATTCATAAGGCCTCCAATTGCCAATATAGATACATTTATTGTGGTTATGGCGGCGGCGCACCCGAAGCCCAACTTCCCTGTCATAGATAAATTTCTCGTAATGGCAGATGCCAAGGGAACGGATATTGTAATATGCGTCAACAAAATCGACATAGCAAAGCCAAAGGATATTGAAAGCATCAGAGAAATCTATGAGGGACTCTATCCTGTTGTTATGGCAAGCGCAGAAACAGGAGCCGGCATAGATGAGCTCAAATCAAAGCTTTCAGGCAAAAAAGCCGCCTTTGCGGGACCGTCGGGAGTAGGCAAATCAAGCATATTAAATGCCATACTTCCGCAGGCAAACGCGCAGATGGGTGAGATTTCCCACAAGACAAAGCGCGGCAGACATACCACCAGACATGTTGAAATATTCAGAGTAGGAGACTTTATGATATATGACACTCCGGGCTTTACATCATTTGATATAATGGAGGCAGGCGAGGACACTCTGGATATGCACTATCCGGAAATGGCGGTACACAAGGGCAAATGCTACTACGATGACTGCAGACATCTCAAGGAGCCTGACTGCATGGTCAAAAAAGCTCTCGAGGAGGGCAGAATACATCCTATGAGGTATGAGTCTTACAAAACACAGCTTGAAGAAATACGAAACAAAAAGAACAAATACTAAGGAGAACTAAAATGGCAAAGCTTGCACCCTCAATACTGTCGGCTGATTTTTCACGACTGGCAGAGCAGGTAAACGAAATAGAAAAAGCAGGAGCGCACCTGATACACGTTGACGTAATGGACGGACATTTTGTGCCAAATATTACATTCGGAGCGCCGGTAATGAAAAGCCTGCTGGGCAAAACCGGTATTCCCTTTGACGTACATCTGATGATAGAAAACCCGGATATGTATATAGCAGATTTTGTAACCGAAAACACAGAGTACATAACAGTTCATCAGGAGGCGTGCGTACATCTCCACAGGACAATTCAGAATATCAGATCGCATGGAGTTAAAGCGGGAGTTTCAATCAACCCGGCAACACCTGTCTGTATGATAGAGGAAGTGCTCCCTGACGTTGATATGGTGCTTGTGATGTCGGTAAATCCGGGCTTCGGAGGACAGAAATTCATACCATCGGCTCTTGACAAAATCAGAACCCTTGACAGTATAAGAAAACAGAAAAATCTTGACTTTGTAATAGAGATAGACGGAGGAGCGGGAACTGACAATATTGATGAAATACTTGCGGCTGGCACAGATATAGTTGTGGCAGGCTCATCGGTATTCAAAAAAGGAGATATTGACAAGCAGGTAAAACTGCTTACACAAAACATGTAATTAAAGAGGGCTGCGCTGCGGCCCTCAAAAAACAGGTGACGAAATGATAAAAATATATTTTCTTGCAGAAAACAAAACGGACAGACCGCCCTGCAGCGCGGAGCACGGACTTTCCGTATATATAAAGACGGGAGACAAAAACATACTCTTTGATACGGGAGCCTCCGATATGTTTGCGGCAAACGCATCTTTAATGGGAGTTGATCTTGCAGAGGCTGATATGTGCGTCATAAGCCACGGTCATTACGACCATACAGGCGGCGTTCCAGCATTTTGCAGGCTTAACGACAGGGCGCCGGTGTTCATACACAAAAACGCTTTCAAAAAAACCTACGGCTTTGAAAAGGGCAGCCTTGAGCCTGAAACCACAGGCATCAGATGGACAGACAGAGAATACGAGGAGCTTCTGCCACGCATGATATTCACTAAAGGAGTGCTCAAGGTAAGCGAGGACATAGTTATATCAGGGACAATTCCTGATATAGCGGGGTATCTTCCCACAGAGCTGTTTTATGAAAAAACAGCAGGCGGAGAGCTTACGCCCGACAATATGGATCACGAGCAGTTTCTCATAATCAGAGACAGAGATGAAAACGGTAAAAGCAACGGACTTTACATATTTTCAGGCTGCAGCCACAAGGGAGTTATACCTGTGATAAGGTATGCAAAGGAAATATTCCCTGATGAAAAAATCAGATGCCTTGCAGCAGGTATGCATCTTTACAGCGCGTCAGATGAGGACAGACAGAGAGTAGTAAAAGAGGTGCTGGACGAGCATATCGAAACGGTTATGCCTGTTCACTGCACAGGCATAGACGCCATATGCGATTTGAGAGCGGCTATGGGCAAATCATGTGTAGTCGCATATGCGGGAGCCTGCTATGAATATTAAGGAAGCGGCAGTAAGATATCTCGAACACAGAAGCCGCACATGCGGAGAAATGAAAGCTCATCTTGCAGGGAAAGGTTTTGAGTCGGAGGAGATACAGCAGACCGTAGAAGAACTCAAAGCGTTTCACTATCTTGATGATTTTCAGTATACAATAGCGTATCTGAATTACGGATTTTCAAAGGGCAAGGGTATTAAACTGATAAAATACGAGCTTTACGACAAGGATGTTGACAGCAATACGATAGAGGACGCTATGTGCTTCTATGAGGAGGAATACGGAGTCAGCCTCGACGAATTTGAAGTCGAAAGAGCGACGGAGCAGGCGATGAGAGTCACAGACGGAGCCTGCCCTGATGAAAAAATGACGGCTAAAATAGCCAGAAGACTTTCCTCAAAGGGCTACAGCAGCGATGTAATATATAAAGTGATAGGACAGATAAAAAAACAGGAGCCATGAACCAGCATCAGAGAACAGAAAAACTCATAGGAAAAGAAAACAGAGAAAAACTCGGAGCCTGCCGTGTGGCAGTCTTTGGAACAGGCGGAGTCGGAGGCTTTGCGGCTGAGGCTCTTGCAAGAGCAGGCGTAGGCGCCATAGACATTATAGACAGGGACAAGGTTGACATAACAAATATAAACCGGCAGATAATAGCGCTGCACAGCACAGTGGGCAAAAGCAAGGTTTCCGTTATGAAAGAGAGAATTCTTGACATAAATCCGCAGTGCCGTGTTAATGCCATAGAAAAATTCTTCCTGCCCGAAACTGCGGGAGAGTTTGATTTCACGCAGTATGACTATGTCATAGATGCGGTTGATACCGTTACAGCCAAGCTTGAAATAATATCAATATGCAGCAGCAGAGACATACCTGTTATATCCTCTATGGGCACAGGCAACAAGCTTCACCCTGAAATGCTTCAGATAGCGGATATATATGATACAAAAATATGCCCTCTTGCCAAGGTCATGAGAAAAGAACTCAAAAAAAGAGGCATAAAAAGTCTTAAATGTGTCTATTCGCAGGAGGAACCTGTAAAAACAGGTGACAGAACTCCTGCAAGCATATCCTTTACACCGCCGGTTGCGGGAATGCTTATGGCGGGCGAGGTTATAAGAGATTTGCTGGAATTAAAATAATGCACCGAAAAAAGTACATATGATGTAGTATTCTGTATATGGAGTTAAGGTTAATAACTTTTCAGGAGGTACAGATATATGATTACTTTATTACCGGTTATATTTATTTTAACAGCAGGAATTTTACTTTCATTTCTGTGGGCGGATTTCAAAAAGGATACTAAAATGGCACGTTACTATGAGGAGGTGGCGCTGATTGCCGCCTCAAAGGAAAGGACGAGTGTTTATGAGTATAAAAGCAGTAAAGGCAGACATTACGAAGCTTCAGACAGATGCAATCGTAAATGCAGCTAACAATACGCTTCTTGGCGGAGGCGGAGTTGACGGAGCAATACACAGGGCGGCGGGACCGCAGCTTCTGGCAGAGTGCAGGACCTTAAACGGCTGTGAAACGGGACAGGCCAGAATAACAAAGGGCTATAATCTCCCTGCAAAGTATGTGATACATACGGTAGGTCCCGTGTGGTACGGAGGAGAGCAGGGCGAGCCGCAGCTTCTGGCAGACGCCTACAGAAACAGTCTTAAACTTGCAGCGGAGCATAATCTTAAATCAGTAGCTTTTCCTGCAATATCGACAGGTGTGTACGGATATCCCAAGGAGGAGGCTGCGCATATTGCCATAGACACCATCAGAGAATTTCTCAAAGGGTATGATATGGAGGTTATTCTGACTGCCTTTTCGGACGGCGACCTCAAAAGATATGAGCGTATATTGCAGCAGGACTTGTAAACAGCCCGATAAAGGTGTAAAATCTGCATATA
Organism: uncultured Clostridia bacterium; assembly: GCA_934256595.1. GTDB lineage: Bacteria > Bacillota > Clostridia > Peptostreptococcales > Anaerovoracaceae > UMGS973. The sequence continues at coordinate 67,058 of CAKQOW010000002.1, read as the reverse complement.
TTACTTTATAAGGAGAAGTGAAAGATGGATTTATTAAATACAATGGAATATTTTTTTACGGATATATTTGAAAGCCAGAAGGATCTTGATTTAAAGGTGTATGTTGAGGCCAGCCCAAAGAACATATTCAAAAAAAAGGACTATGAGGGCAACATCAAAGAATACAAGAGACTCAAGAACCTGGCGCTGCAGATTGATACAGAGGCAATAGCTGTAGACGAAAACGACTATGAGCTTATGGAGCTGTTCTGCATGTTTGACGAGATGCTTGCGCTCTATAACCTTTATACCGACAGAGGAATTGCAGTTCAGGACTTTCTGCGCCGCAAGGCAGCAGGCGAAAAGCCTGCCAACAGCGAATACAAGGACGTAACCACCAAACAGAAATCAACCGCTGCGGCATTCTCCAGAAGCTATAATGACCTCAGCGTTGCATACGCGGACTATATACAGCGCAGAAGTGAAGAGGCATAAATATGAGCGGCGGTCAGGCAAAGAAACTCTACATACTCTACATACTCGAAATACTGAAGAAGTATTCAGATGACAGACACCGGCTCAGGCAGCAGGATATCATAGACATTATGAAAAAGGACTATGATATTTCCTGTGAGCGAAAGGCAGTGGCGCGAAACATAAGCGATCTGCAGGAGCTTGGGTATGATATAGAAACAGGCGGCGGATATTATCTGGTCGAAAGAGATTTTGAGGACAGCGAGCTGAGGCTGCTGATAGACTCGGTGCTGGCCTCAAGGTATATTCCTGCAAATCAGGCCAAAGATCTTATAGACAGACTTGCAGGCCAGTCCAATATTTACTTCAAAAAACAGGTGCGCCACGTAAGCAACATTGAAAAAATGGAGCATACTGCGGGTCAGCTCTTTTATACCATAGAGGTGCTGAGTCAGGCCATAGAGGATAACCGCAAGGTGAAATTATTCTATAACAGGTACGACGAAACCAAAACCCTCAAAAAAACCAGCAGAGAGAAGCATCTTGTAAATCCGTATCAGATTGTGGTTGCAAACGGCAGGTATTATCTTCTGGGCAATATGGACAAATACAGCAACAGCACTCATTTTCGCGTCGAAAAAATTTCAGACGTGGAGATTACCGATATGGCGGCAAAGCCTGTCAGAGAGGTGGATGAGTTTCAGAACGGACTGAACCTGCCGAAGCATATGGCGGAGCACGTATATATGTTTTCGGGCAAATCGCAGCTTGTCAGGCTTAGAGTATCGGAATCCGGCATCAATGATGTCATAGACTGGCTGGGAAGCGACATACAGATTACAAGAGAGTCCAAAGATACACTGCTGGTCGATGTGACGGCAAACCCGCAGGCCATGAAATACTGGGCCGTACAGTTTGGCGAAAAAGTGGAGATACTGCTTCCCGAAACTCTCAGAGAAGAGGTCAGGGAGCTTGTAACAAAAATATATAATAAATACGAAAGGTAGCATTATGAAAAACATACTTATAACCGGAGGACCTACAAACGAATATATAGATGAGGTAATGAAAATAACCAATATGTCTACAGGAAGCCTGTCTACAAATCTTGGAATGAGATTTCTGCAGGCCGGATATTCTGTAACACTTGTGCTTAACAGAAGCGTGAATACAGAAAAGCTCCTGAATATGGAGCAGAGCTCAAATCTTGAAATAATACCTGTTGAAACCACAGCGGATATGCTTGATGCAATAGAGGCATGCAGCAAACACACGCACTATGACGCGCTGATACACGCTGCCGCAGTTGGCGATTACACAGGAGAGTTTTCTTTCCTGCTTGAAGATATGGCGGCGGAGCTGTTTGCAATTAAAGACAGCGCCAAAAGCGCGGAGGATTTCCTTAAGGTTATGGAAAACCCTAAGTGCAGACTTGATGATTCCAGCAAGATTTCAAGCTATCAGAAGAACCTTACCGTAAAACTGGGTCTTACTCCGAAAATCATAGCAAGACTCAAAGAGTGGTATCCGGATACGCTTCTGATAGGCTGCAAGCTGCTTGAAAACGTGCCTAAGGAAGAGCTTTACTCAGTTGCGCAGAAGCTTTGCAGCAAAAACAATATGGACTATATAATGGCTAACGATCTTGCAGACCTGCGCGACGGCAAAATGGCAAGGCATATTGTTACTAAGGACGGATACACAGGCATCAGCCTTGATACTCCGCAGGATATATTTGAGTTTGTGGAGGAGAAGCTTAGATAGACAGCCTGATCAGTAAAAAGATAACAGTTTATAAGGACATAAGGCATATGACTGCTCTATGTTCTTAATTTTTTGCGGATTATATACATAGCAAAAAAGTTGATTGAGGTTTAAAAAATAAACAAATTTGTTGCAATTGTGTGCTTTGTAAAAACTTTTTAGAAAAATCAAAATCATTGTTGCTACAAACAAAAAAATAGTATATAATTAGGCATGTGATAAAAAAGCAACATATTAATAGTGGAGGATTAATAGATGAAAGAGATTTTAACTAAAGTAAGAAAGCTTAACTGGCTGCTTCAGGAAAGCACTACAGGAGCTTTTTCATTTAACGAGCTTTGCGAAATTTTAAGTGACCTTATGGACGCCAATGTATATATTGCAAACAAGAGAGGCAAGGTTATCGCAGTTCACTACAAAATCGAAGAGGACAGCCCTACAGTAGACGATCCTGAAACAGGCGTTGAGAGATTTCCTATGGAATACAACGACGCTCTTCTCAAGGTTGTTGACACCAAGGCAAACCTTACAGGCGAAGAAGCCCTTGAAATATTCAAATATGATTATGATACTTCAAACAAGCTTCACACTATAATTCCTATCCTAGGCGGAGGTGAGAGATGGGGAACTCTTATCCTTACAAGATACGACAACATATTTACAGATGAGGATCTTGTACTGGGAGAATACGGAGCTACAGTAGTAGGCCTTGAAATCCAGAGACAGAAATCCATCGAAGAGGAAGAAGAAGAAAGAAAGAGAAGCGTTGTTCAGATGGCTATAGGCACACTGTCATATTCAGAAATCGAAGCAGTTGAGCAGATTTTCTCAGAACTTGACGGCACCGAGGGCCTGCTGGTTGCAAGCAAGATTGCAGACAGATCCGGCATCACAAGATCGGTTATAGTTAATGCGCTTCGTAAGCTGGAGAGCGCAGGAGTAATCGAATCAAGATCTCTCGGAATGAAAGGAACATTCATCAGAATATTAAATGACAAATTCATTGAAGAAATCAGCAAGGACGATATGAAGCTGTACTAGACTTTTGTAACACAGACGCCTCCTGCCGCATATTATATTGCGGCAGGAGGTGTTTTTTATTGAAAACGGTACATATGACAGGCAGGATAATGATAATTACGGGACTTGTGTTTATCATTGCCGCACTTATCTGCTGCTGGATATGCGTCAAGGGCAGAGTGGGGCCTAATATGGAAGCTATAGGCGAGGTCAAGGCCAGGGCTGTCGTAAACAGAATAGTAAACAGAACAATAAACGAGAATTTCGAGGAATTTGACGATATGGAAAACCTGCTTATAGTCAAGACGGATAAGCAGGGTAGCATATGTATGGTTCAGTCCGATACCCGCAAAATAAATGCACTTATGTCAAAACTTATGCTGAGGCTTCAGGATAACTATTCAAAGATAGAGCCGGCGGAGATAAAGGTTTCGGCGGGCTCGCTTATCGGAAGCAGAATTCTTTCACAGAAAGGTCCGTATTTCAATCTCAAAATCGTACCGATTTCGGTGTCCGAAACCCAGTTTAAAACAGAGCTTGAGGAGCAGGGGATAAACCAGACAAAATACAAGATATATGCGGTGATAAAAAGCAGCATCAGAATGCTTGCGCCGTTTACGGACAGAGAGATAACGGTTACAAATACCGTACTTGTGGCAGAAACCGTAATACTCGGTCAGGTGCCTGACAGCTACGTTGTTGTACCTGAGGAAAGTATCCTTGACGCAGTGGAATAATATATTGCCAAAGCAAGATAATCTGATGTATAATATTATGATGAATACAAGACGAAAGGAGGAGGCTCAATGGACATAGAAGAAAAGACTTTTGACGATACAGTGGAAGAAATTATAGAGCTGCTTGAAAACAGGCAGTACAGAAGTGCCAGAGAAGAAATTCTCAAAAACAATGGCGTTGACGCAGCCGAAATATTAGAAGAAATAATAGAAGAACTGGGAATTAAAATCGCCATAGTCATATTCCGAATGCTGCCAAAGGATATGTCCGTAGAGGTGTTTTCATACCTTACGATTGACGACCAGAAGGACATCATCAACGGCATTACAGATATGGAGCTGTCATATATCATTGACGAGCTTGACTTTGACGATAAGATTGACGTACTCGAAGAGCTTCCTGCCAATATAGTTGATAAAATTCTCGAAAAATCCACCAAGGCGGAGCGCAAGCTCATAAATACATTTTTAAACTATCCCGACGACTGCGCAGGCTCTCTGATGACGCCTGAGTATATCAGTCTGCAGGGAAGCATGACGGTCAGAGAGGCGCTCAAACATATTAAAAATGAGGGCATGGACTCTGAAACCGTATATACCTGCTATGTTAAATCATCAGGCAGGAAGCTGGAGGGAATAGTATCCCTCAGGACCCTTGTAATATCAGATGATGATGCGCTGATTTCCGATCTTATGCATACAGACTTTGTAGATGTAAATGTATATGATGACCAGGAGGAAGTATCGGACGCATTTATGAAATACGGCTTTCTTGCAATTCCTGTTGTGGACAACGAGGGCAGACTTGTGGGAATTGTTACAGTCGATGATATTATGGACGTCATCGAAGAAGAGGCTACAGAGGATATCGAGAGAATGGCCGGCGTATTAAGCGATGATGATGACCGCGAATATCTCGACATAAGCGTGTGGGGTCATATCAAGAGCAGAATTATGTGGCTCACGCTTATGATGTTTACGGCTATGATAACAGGCGGAATTCTCGGAGCCTTTGAGGACATGCTTACACCTACGCTGGTATGCTATATACCGCTTCTCATGGGTACATCGGGAAATGCCGGCAATCAGGCCGCGACTCTCGTAACCAGAGGTATTGCCGTAGGCGATCTTGACACAGACGATGTTCTCAAGGTTTTGTGGAAAGAATTCCGGATAAGCATAGGCATATGCCTTGTACTTGCAAGTATTAACTTCATCAAAGTGCTGGTGATAGACAGAGTGGATATTACGACGGCGGTGATTATAAATCTGTCGCTTGTCATAATCGTTATGATTGCCAAGATGCTGGGAGGACTTATTCCTATGGCAGCCAAAAAACTGGGCATAGACCCTGCGCTGGTTGCAAATCCGCTCCTTACATCTTTATCTGATATGATTTCGGTTGTAACTTATTTTGCAATAGCATCATTAATGATGACGAACGTATAAAAAATGGACAACAGATGTTTAATAACAAGAGAATATGTAAATAATATAATCAGAAAAAGGCCGCAGGACATACATAAGGGACAGTGCGGCAGAGTTCTGATTATTGCAGGAAGCAGGGCTATGACAGGCGCCGCTGTGCTGTGCGCAAGAGGCGCGTTCAGGTCAGGCGCGGGGCTTGTATATGTCAGCCTGCCCGCCGAGGTGTTTCCTGTACTGCAGATATCTGTACCGGAGGCCATATGTATTCTGCGAAGCCCCGAAACGGACTTCAGCATGTATGATGCTGTAGCAGTAGGTCCGGGAATTGGAGTTGATGAGGAGAATACACAGATAATCAGAAAAATACTTAAAGAATACAAAAAAACCGTAGTAATAGACGCAGACGGATTAAACACCGCTGCGGCGGCAGATCTCTTTGAGGATATGAGAGCAAGCGAGGCCGATATAGTTATAACGCCTCATATGGGCGAGGCGGCAAGGCTTCTTGACACCATGCCTCAAGAGCGATGGGAGATTGCGGACAAGCTGTCACAGCTTACAGGCGCGACAGCCGTTCTCAAAGGCGCAGGTACCATAGTGGCATCTGCCGGTGAGAAATCATATACTAATACTACAGGGAATCCCGGAATGGCAACTGCAGGCTCGGGAGATACGCTTACAGGAATAATCGCATCTCTGGCGGCGCAGGGCTATAGCGGCTTTGAGGCGGCGGCCTGCGGTGTATATATACACGGCCTTGCGGGAGACATGGCTGCGCAGACAATAGGTCAGTGGGGCATTACGGCATCAGATATTGCGCAGTATACCTCGGCAGCCATAAAAGACATCGTTGGTCAGTAATTTTATTAAACAGAGGTGAATAGGACTTGATAGTGAAAAAAGGAGATCTTTATTTCGCTGATTTAAGTCCGGTAATAGGCTCTGAGCAGGGCGGGGTAAGACCCGTACTGGTAGTGCAAAACAACGTAGGCAACAAATACAGCCCGACCATAATAGTTGCGGCGGTGACATCACAGAAACACAAAGCACAGCTGCCTACTCACGTATCAATAGATGCAGCAGGAAACGGATTAAGCAAAAACTCGGTTGTACTGCTTGAACAGCTGAGAACAATAGATAAAAGCAGATTAAGAGAAAGAATAGGCACTCTGAATCAGGAGTTAATGCCGGATGTAAATGAAGCGCTGGGCGTGAGCCTGGGAATAAATGCTTTTGAATAAATAAGTTAATATTATACAGGCAGGCGGCCGTCTGCCTGTAAGCAATATATCTGAAAGGTGAACTACAATGAATTACAAAGAACTTGAAACAATTGCAGCAAAAATAAGAGCAGATGTTATTAAGGCTATATACAGTGCCGGTTCAGGTCACCCGGGCGGATCGCTGTCCGCAGCGGATATAGTTACCTGCCTTTATTTCAGTGAAATGAACATTGACCCCGAAAACCCGGACAAATGGGACAGAGACAAGCTGGTGCTTTCAAAGGGACATGCAGGTCCCGTACAGTATGCGGCTCTTGCGGAGAGAGGATATTATCCGGTAGAGGATATTATGTCGCTTCGTAAGCTGGGCTCGGCTTTTCAGGGACACCCAAGCAAAGGCAAGGTTAAAGGCATAGAAATGTCAACAGGATCGCTGGGACAGGGCATATCAGCGGCGGTAGGCATGGCTATTGCAGGCAGGCTTGACAGAAATCCGGGAAGAATATATGCGGTACTTGGCGACGGCGAGCTTCAGGAGGGTCTTGTATGGGAGGCTGCAATGTCAGCAGCGCATTACAAGCTGGATAACCTTACGGCAGTTGTAGACTGGAACGGACTGCAGATTGACGGCAGAAACGAAGATGTAATGACAGTTGCACCGGTAGATGAGAAATTCAAGGCCTTTGGCTGGAATACGCTGATGGTTGACGGACACGATATGAAGCAGCTCTGCGAGGCTTTTGAAGCTGCAAGAAACTGCAAAGGCAGACCTACAGCAATAATAGCAAAGACAGTAAAGGGAAAGGGAGTTTCCTTTATGGAGAATCAGGCAGGCTGGCACGGCAAGGCTCCGAGCGAGGAGCAGGCTAAGCAGGCAGTAGCAGAACTTGGAGGTGAATGGTAATGGCAGATAAAATGGCGACAAGAGAAGCCTACGGCAAGGCGCTTGTAGAGCTTGGCAAAAAATATGATAATCTGGTGGTTATGGACGCAGACCTTTCAGGTTCAACCAAAACAGCGGTATTTGCAAAGGAATACCCTGAAAGATTTTTCAATATGGGTATAGCAGAGCAGAACATGTACGGTGCTGCGGCAGGTCTTGCAGTATCCGGCAAAATTGTATGCGCAAGTACATTTGCAATGTTTGCGGCAGGCAGAGCATTTGAGATTATACGAAATTCCATAGGATATACACACGCAAACGTTAAAATCTGCGCAACTCATGCAGGTATCACCGTAGGCGAGGACGGAGCGACTCATCAGACCTTTGAGGATATTGCTCTGATGCGTACAATTCCGGGAATGACAGTTATAAATCCGAGCGACGGCGTATCCACAGCAAAGCTTCTCGAAAAGGCTATGGAGATAGACGGTCCGTGCTATGTAAGACTCGGAAGAAGCGCTGTTCCTGTATTTTACGATGAAAGCGCAGACTTTGAAATCGGCAGGGGCAAGACAGTCAGAGACGGCAGTGACGCGACAGTAATAGCGACAGGCATAATGGTAAACGAGGCTGTAATGGCTGCGGAGGAACTCAAAAAACAGAATATAGATGTAAGAGTCATAGACATACATACTATCAAGCCTATTGACAGAGATATAATCATAAAGGCGGCAAAGGAAACAGGCGCGATAGTAACGGCAGAGGAGCACTCCGTAATAGGAGGACTTGGAAGCGCTGTTGCAGAGGTTACTGCGGCAGAGGCTCCCGTAAAAATGAGATTTGTCGGACAGCACGATGTGTTCGGAGAATCGGGCAAGCCTGAGGAGCTCAAGCAGAAATACGGTATGACTGCGGCTGATATAGTTAAGGCTGTCAGAGAATTAATATAATCGGGACAAAACACGAATAACAGACTCCCTTTCTGAATAAATTTTAGTAGTAATTTCAGGAAGGGAGTTTTAATGTGGAAAAACATAGTCTTTTAAATTCAAAGAGAAAAAAAGCGGTCGCGGTTTTGTGTATTATCCTTGCGGCTGCAATAGCAGGGGTGGTTGTTATGTGCGTTATGAACAGCAGTAAAAAAATAGAGTTTACGGTGCTTGAGGATAAAAATATCCCTAAGGAAATAGAAACCCAGGTGCTTCCGGAGTACAGAAACCTTGAAAGAGCGCTGGCCTGCATTGTCGATGACAAGGTATATGTTGTCGTGACCAGAGGCGAAAAAACAACCTCGGGATATGAAGTTGATATAGACAAGATGATAATGAACGATGATAAGCTGGAGGTTTATGCGGCATATACAGATCCCGAGGAGGGAAAGGCGGTGTCACAGGTTCTGACCTATCCGTATGCGGTGGCTGAAACAGAATTAAGCTCGCTTCCGGAGAGTATAGAACTCGGAATTATGTACTGAAACCTGTGAATTATTCCTCCTTCAGATACCGGAAGCAAAAAATAAATCAGAATATTCAAAAATGATTGAAAATGCAAACCGACTATGCTATAATGGCTACAATTTCTTTTATTTTTTGTGAAGGTAAAATGTCGGTTCCGGGAGGGAGGGATATCAGATGAAACCTTTTAACAAGTATTTTGAACATGAACTGCTGCGTGCGGATGCAACGGAAGCGGATGCTCTGGAATTGTTTAATGAAGCTCTGGAATATGATATGTACAGTGTTTGTGTGGACGGGTGCTATCTGCCGCTTGCCAAAAGCATGCTGGATGGCACAGGTGTTGTTATCGGAACAGTAATAGGGTTTCCGCTGGGCACATCAACTATAAGCACAAAAGCGGCGGAACTTTATGAGGCTCTGGATGACGGTGCGCAGGAAATTGATGCCGTAATTAATATAGGGGCTCTCAAAGACGGCAGAGATGATTATGTTTTCAGCGAAATCAAAGTCCTGAAAGGAACCTGTCATCAGAGAAATGTCGCTTTCGGGATTATGATTGAAGTGGGACTTCTTACCGAGGAAGAAATCGTAAGAGCCTGCATGATTGCAAAGAATGTAGGTATTTCACTTGTAAGTACATCATCGGGTTTCAGTCCGGGAGCAGCGACTCCCGAGAGCATAAAACTGATAAGAGAAACTGTGGGAGATAATATCAGAGTTGAGGCTTCGGGCGGAATAGAAACTCTTGAGCAGGCAGAAGCGCTGATTGAAGCCGGTGCGGATAAGATAAGCACTCCTAATTCCGTAAGAATAGTAAGAGAGTATTTTGAAAGAGAAGCAGACAGATAATCCGGAATTGTTCCGGTAACGAGCGTCTGACGGATATGATGAATCGTATTTTCCCTGTGCCGCATTATCGGTACGGGGAAATTTTATGCGTCTGCTTCAGTAAAATAATGAATTGTTTACATAATATGGTTGACAAACCGAAAGCTTTGTGATACTGTATAAATGTAAATAAGTGGAATGTGTTCGTAATGTGAAATCTATACGATATGTTGTATGAATTCTTCATAAAGTTTGTATTCCATTATAATTTGTAGTATAATTGAGGTATAATTGAAGCTAATTTGAAAGGACAGGTTTAATGATTGAATTTTCAAATGTTACCAAGACATACAATTCCAATATAGGTATTGAAAATGTAAGCATTAAAATAAATCAGGGCGATTTTGTGTTCCTTGTAGGCCCAAGCGGCGCAGGCAAATCGACCTTTATCAAACTCATATTAAAGGAGATAAATCCGGATTCGGGAAGCATCAAAATCAAGGGACGCGAGATTACAACCATGGCAAACAAAGACATACCGGAGCTTCGCAGAAACATCGGTATGGTGTTTCAGGATTTCAGACTGCTCCCCAAAAAGACAGTCTACGAGAACGTGGCCTTTGCAATGGAGGTAATACACAGAACTCCAAGGTCAATCAGAAGACATGTGCCTCAGGCTCTGAGCCTTGTGGGCATCAGCGACAAGGCTGACAGATATCCCGACGAGCTTTCGGCAGGAGAGCAGCAGAGAGTTGCAATTGCCCGGGCAATTATAAATAATCCGAGAATGCTTATAGCAGACGAGCCTACAGGCAACCTGGACCCCGAAACAGCGTGGGAGATAATGATGCTGCTTAATCAGATCAACAAAAAAGGAACCACAATCGTTATGGTTACACATTCAAAGGACATTGTCGACAAGATGGGCAAAAGAGTAATTGCCATCGAAAACGGTCACATTGTCAGAGATGATGTGGGAGCCTACGGCTTTAGCGACGATACACTTAACACAAACGAAACTTTTACGGGAGGGCTGCTTGACTGATGCTTAATTCTTTGCGATATACAATAAAACAGGCTTTCGGGCAGGTTCTCCGAAACAAGACCATGAGCATAGCCTCGGTGTTTTCGATAACAGCTATGCTTCTTATACTGGGCATTTTCTTCATACTGGTTATAAATATCAATATGGTTACAGAGTCGGTCAAGGCAGATTACGACACCATAGAGGTGTTTATGCTGGAGGATTCCACCGAGGAGGACGCGCAGGCGATTATTGACGGTATGACAGGCTTTGACGGCGTGGAGAGCGCGACCTACCGCACCAAAAAAGAAGCGCTGGCAATACTAAAGGACAGGTGGGGAGAGCAGGGATATCTTCTTGACAACCTTGCCAAGAACCCGCTGCCTGATTCGGTGGTAATCAAGATATCAAGCCTCGAAAGAGCGCAGGCAATAGCAGATAAGGCCAAGACCTTTAACGGTATCGAGAAAGTCAACTATTACAAGCAGACCGTAGACAAGATTATGAAAGTTACAGACTTCATACAGCTTGCGGCTCTGATAATTATGGCATTTCTTGTTATAGTATCGGTGGTGGTGGTTGCGAACACCGTCAAGCTTACCGTATTTGCAAGAGGTGATGAAATCAGCATTATGAAATACATAGGCGCTACCAACTGGTTTGTAAGAGGGCCGTTTCTTGTGGAGGGCATCATCATAGGACTGTTCTCTGCAATAATATCGGTGCTGATAATAGCGCTTATTTATGCCAGAATTGTGGCGGGTATAGGTGATGATATGATGATTATGCTGTCAACGCCTATGGTTCCCGAGGGCTTCCTTGTCAAAAACATAATCGTCATATTTGTGGCGCTTGGCGTCAGCATAGGAGCCTGCGGAAGTATTATTTCAATGAGAAGATTTCTTGACGTGTAGGAGGCATTTTAATGAGAAAAAAATTTCTTGTATGGATTTTAACAATAGCTGTGGTAATGTCAGTTACAGGAGGCTCATTTGTTTATGCGGATAATCTGAGCAATATTAATTCCCAGATAAACGACAAAAAGTCTGAGCTTTCACAGGGCAGACAAAAAGAAAAAGAGCTCAAATCCGAAATCAGTCAGCTTACAGATAAGATAGACGGTATGCAGAGTGAAATCGACAAGCTGCAGAGTGAAATAAACAACACAGAGTTCAGGATAACGGCGGCTCAGAATAAACTGAGTAAGCTTCAGAACAGAATTAAAAAACAGAACAACGACTTAAACGATCGCCTGAGAAATATGTATATGAATGATAATACCAGTTTTGTGGAGGTGCTTTTAAATTCGGGCAGCCTTTCGGAGCTTCTGGTTAATCTTGACCTTATCAAGCGTATACACAAGGGCGACAAAGAGGTTTTAGAGCAGCTGCAGGTGCAGCACGATCAGGTCGAAAAACAAAAAAAAGAGCTTGATAATCTTAACAGCTCGCTTAAATCCCAGCAGGGAGAGGTAAAGGCGAAGCAGGAATCGCTTAATGCAGACAAGTCGGCTCTCAACAAAAAACGACAGGCAGTTGCCGCAGATAATGCAGAGCTTTCAGAGGAAATTGCAGACCTGCAGGCAGCGGCAGATGCACTTACCTCACAGATTAAAGGTTACGGCGAAAGCAGCAGTCCGTATTCCGGATCTATGATATGGCCGGTTTCAGGAACTATCTCCTGTGAATACGGCTACAGATACTGCCCTTACCACGGATATGAGCTTCATACCGGAATAGATATAGCTGTAGGAACCGGTACAAGCGTTAAGGCGGCATCATCGGGTGTTGTAAGACAGGCATATTACAACAGCAGCTACGGAAATATGGTTCTTATAGATAACGGCGGGGGAATATATACGCTTTATGCTCACAACAGCAGCCTGCTGGTAAGCGCAGGTCAGAAGGTGTCACAGGGACAGGTCATTGCCAGGTCCGGAAGTACAGGAAACTCTACAGGCCCTCACGTTCATTTTGAAGTAAGAGTCAATGGACAGTATGTAAATCCAAGGAACTATTTATAAGATGAACAAGTTAAATCCTATTGTAATTGAATTACTCCGAAAAAGAGGAATAACAGAAAAACAGGATATAATGGAATTTATAAGTCCTTCACCGCGGAGGACTTATGACCCTTTTTTGATGCTTAATATGGATAAGGCCTCAGATATAATTCTTGACAGCATCAGAGACGGCAAAAAAATCTGCATATACGGCGATTATGATGCCGACGGTATTACATCTGTTGCAATTCTGATGCAGTCGCTGCGCAAGCTGACAGACAATGTGTTTTACTACATACCGTCAAGATTTGTAGAGGGCTACGGCCTTAATACAGAGGCCATACACAATATCAAGGCAAAAGGTGCGGACCTGATTATAACCGTAGACTGCGGCAGTGTATCCTGCAATGAGATAGAATATGCCAAAGAGCAGGGCATAGAGGTTATAGTTACGGACCATCATAATATAGACGAGAGAGCGGCGGACTGCCTTATAGTCAATCCCAAGCAGGAGCTTTGCGGTTATCCGTTCAAGGAGCTTGCAGGCTGCGGCGTTGCTTTCAAGCTGGTATGCGCGCTGCAGAGAAAGCTGGAGCTTGACAAAAGCTTTATCAGAGATGTGCTTGACCTTGTGGCCATAGGTACCATAGGCGATATAGTGCCGCTTGTTGACGAAAACAGAACTCTTGTCAAATACGGACTCAAGGCTTTGCGAAGCACTAAACGCAAGGGACTTCTGAAGCTTCTTGAAATGATGGCATTAAGACCTGCAACTCTTAATGCGGACAATATCGCATATGTACTGGTGCCTCACCTCAATGCGGCAGGCAGAATGAGAGATGCATCTCTTTGCGTTGAGATACTGCTTTCCGATAACGACAGACTTATACATAACGGGGCAGAGGAGCTTATCAGATGCAACAGAGAAAGACGTAAAGTGCAGGACGAGGCCTATGACAAATGCGTCGATATAGTTGAGAAGCACTTAAAAAACAGAAACTTCATAATGATAAAATGCCTTGACGCCCACGAGGGAATTACAGGTATAGTTGCAGGCAAGCTCAAGGACAGATACAAAAGACCGGTTGCAATAGTTACACCGACTGCAGACGGACTCAAGGGTACAGGCAGAAGCGTAAGCAGACTTAATCTTTATGATATAATGAAGACTCATGAGGAATATCTGGATAAATTCGGAGGTCACGCTGCGGCCTGCGGATTTACTATGGCAGACGATAATTTCAGAGAGCTGTCCTACAGCCTCGATGATACTGTGGCTCATATGCTTGAAGCAGACAGCACCATATTTGATGAAGAGGTGAATATTGATATGGAGCTTACCGTAGATCAGATAAATCTGGAGCTGTTTAACGACATTCAGCTTATAGGACCGTTCGGACACAAAAACAGAAAGCCTGTATTTGCGGTAAGAAACATCGTTGCAAAAGATGTGTTCTATATGGGCGCAGACAAAAAACACGTTAAATTCAGCGGCTTTGATACATACGGCAACTATGTCAGATGCATATTGTTTAACAGGGCGCAGGAAAACAAAGACATAATCAAAGAAAACAACACAGTGACTGTTATCGGTTATCTGGACGAGCAGGTATGGAGAAACACCCGTGAGGTTCAGATAATCATAAACAGCGTGGAATAGAGGAGGCTGCTTTGAAAAAAAGACAGTACACCGCAATAATTCTTATTGCAGGAATAATCATAGGTATGTCTGCCATGTGGGTGATAACAAGCTGCGCGGGCGGATTTATCAAAGTGAATGCGGCAGGCTATGAGGATATGCTTAAAGTATACAAAAAATACAGCAAGCTTGAGGAAATATACAGCTATATAGACGAAAACTACTATACTGATGTAGACGATGACAAGCTGATGGAGGGAATTTATTCGGGACTTGTCAAGGCTCTTGACGATCCGTACTCCTCATATATGTCAAAGGATAAATTCAGGGAATGGAATTCCGATATAAGCGGGGAGTTTGGAGGCATAGGAGTTACATTTACAAAGGACGACAATGGAGAGTTCCTCATAGTAAGCGTAATTGACGATACTCCGGCATACAAGGCCGGCATCAGAGCGGGAGATACCATAGAGGCGGTAGACGGCAAAACCTATGAGGATATGAATGACATAGTGGCTGTAATAAGGGGTAAAGAGGGCACAAGTCTTAAACTGACCTACAAGAGAGACGATTCCAAAAAAACAGTCACAATAGTCAGAGATACAATACAGATTGAGAGCGTAAAAAGCGAAGTACGCAAGGACAATATAGGATATATCAGAATATCCTCATTTATAGAGACCACCGCAGAGGACTTCAAAAAAGCCCTGAGCGAGATGGAATCCGCCAAGGTTAAGGGTATGGTTATAGATATCAGAAACAACGGCGGAGGCCTTGTAAACGAGGGTCTTGAGGTGGCTGACGAGCTTCTGGGCAAGTGCACTCTGGTATGCTATGTGGATAACAAGGGCAACAAAACCTACAGCTATTCAGACAAGGACAAAACCGATATACCGTATGTACTGCTGGTGGACGGCGCGACAGCGAGCACCTCGGAGATACTGACTGCCGCAGTCAAGGACAACAACGGAGGCAAAATCGTAGGAACCAAAACCTTTGGCAAGGGCATAATACAGAATACCTCGCAGTTTAAGGACGGCTCTGCCCTCAAGCTTACGGTTATGCAGTATCTGTCGCCTGACGGCAACGAAATCCACAAAAAAGGCGTTAAGCCGGACTATGTGGTCAAGCTCAAAAAGAATGACGATACGGATTACCAGCTCAACAAGGCTGTAGAGCTTCTGAAGCAGAACTGATAATCATTGACTTGTATAATCTGCGGTGATATAATCATACTGTAAAGTGTGAAAGTGATTTGTGAAAGGAGTTTGCTATGGCATATCAATCAAAATTCAAGAGAGAAGATATAGATGAGCTGTTTGCGGCTATCCTGCTTTTAGAAGATGAAGAGGACTGCTACAGATTTTTCGAGGATATCTGTACTATAAACGAAATCCACGCTATTGCTCAGAGATTACAGGTGGCAAAACTGCTTTCAAAAAAGAAAACCTATTCTGAGATTGAGGAGGCAACCAAGGCTTCGACAGCTACAATCAGCAGAATTAACAAATGTCTTTTATACGGGGCGGACGGATACAAATATGTTTTAGACAAGCTTGAAAACAAATAGATAGTATAATACGAAACGCCATAATTTAAATGGCGTTTTTTGGTGCATATATGAATATTTACTGGACAACACAAAAATCAGACAGCAGTACCCTTGCTGCCAGAGCTCTTGAGCTTTACTGCGGAGCTTCGGATACTCTCTGCCATAACGACAGAGGCAGGCCGTACTTTAAAAACAGCGACATCAGAATATCCATATCCCACAGCGGCGGTATATGGCTGTGCTCACTTGGCAGCAGTGAAACAGGCATAGATATTGAGCGTATCACAGACAGAAATCATCTCAAAATAGCAGAGCGGTTTTTTACACCGGAGGAAAACCGGTTTGTAGCGTCGGGCGGGGCAGACGGCTTTTTCAGACTCTGGGTCAGAAAAGAGGCATATGTTAAATATATAGGGAAAGGCATTTCCTACGGGCTTGACAGCTTCAGCCTGTCAGACGGAATCAGGCTTTCAGATGAATACGGCGATGCGGTTTTCAGAGAGATAGATTTTGGAGAGAATTTTAAATGTGCGCTATGCGCATCAAAGGAGGCATTTTCTTGGGAACAGATAAAAACAGAAGAAATGCATATATAGCGGCTGTATGCTTTTCAGTTGCCGTAGGGTTTTCGTTTCTGGGCATAAAAACCTGCACACCCTTTGCAGACACGCTGACCATACTTACCCACAGATACAACTGGGCGCTTATTGCGGTGCTGGTGTTCATACTCTACGACAGACTCAGAGGCCACAGGATAGAGATTAAGGGCAAGCCTAAACGCAACCTGTTTATTACGGCGCTTTTTTACATACTGTTTATGGCTATTCAGACATTCGGACTGAGATTTGCAACCTCGATAGAGAGCGCAATACTGTTTGCAATAGTACCTATAATAGTCAAGATAATAGCGAGTATATTCCTAGGCGAGAAGTCGGGCATAATGCAGACCGTATTTGTATTTATATCGGTGGCTGCCGTAATAGCTATGATAGTTATAGGGGCGTCTGATATACATATGAATATCTGGGCTATGCTGATACTGTCGGTTTCAAGCATCTGTATGGCGCTGAGCAATGTGTTTATGAGATATGTGAGAGAGCAGTACAGACCGATTGAGATAACGGCTATGATATCACTGATGGGATTTGTAGTATTTAATGCGGCATATATAGTAAGAGGCATATCACAGGGAACACTAAATCAGTATTTTGACCTTATCACAAACGTTAAATTTGAATTTGCTGTATTTTATCTGGGTACAGCCTGCATACTGCTTTCCTCGCAGCTTATGGCATATGTCCTCAGGTATCTTGAGGCAGTTAAGGGAACAATCTTTGGCAACGTTTCAACGGCCATATCTATAATTGCGGGAGTTGTCGTGCTGGGCGAGCCTCTCAAGGCTTATCACATAATATGCGCGGCGCTGATTATAGTAGGGGTTTTAGGCATCAGCCTGTGGCCCGAAAAGAAAACAGACAGGATAGAATAAGACAAATTTGCAAATAATATTATTGATAGATATGGCTGACTGGTGTATAATAATATAAAAATGACAGACAGGAGGAACAGTACAATGGTGCAGCTAATGATAGGCCACAAAGGCAGCGGCAAGACAAAGCATATGATAGACCTTGCCAATGATTCAGTTGATAAAGCTAACGGAAATATTGTTTTTATAACTAAAAATCAGAGACTTATGTATGATCTCAAACACGAAATGAGAGTAGTATCTATGGAGGATTATCCTCACATTACAAACAGTGATGAATACATAGGCTTTATATACGGAATAATAAGCGGAGACCATGACCTTGAGACAATCTTCATAGACGGTATTATGAAGCATGCGGATTTCTCAATAGGAGATCTCCCTGAATATATAGACAGGCTCAAAAAAATCTCAGAGCTTTACGATGTGAACTTTGTAGTAAGCATCAGCGCAGACAAAGATGAAATGACAGGAGTTGACTTCAGCGGTTGCGACATCTTAAATTAACAGCATTCAGACAGGCGATGGAAACATCGTCTGTAATTTTTTCAATTTTCAATCAGGAGCAGTTATGAAAAAAGTATACGGTTGTATTTTTCTTACGGGATTTCTGTTTGCGACAATGGAAGTCTCACTTAAAGTTGCAGGAACAGAAATGGATTCATTTCAGCTTACTTTCCTGAGATTCTTTATAGGCGGACTCATAATTCTGCCTTTTGCCATTGCAGAGATGAAAAAAAACAAAGTCAGAATAGGTCTTAAGGACATAGGCTTTCTGACAATAGTGGGAATTACGGGCATACCCCTTTCCATGCTGTTTTTTCAGCTTGGTGTTATGGAGTGCAATGCCTCCACAGCCTCGGTGCTCATATGTATAAATCCTCTGTTTACTATGGTTTTTGCTCATTTCATACTGGGTGAGAGAATGAACAGAGGCAAGCTGGTGGTGCTTGCTTTGGGACTTATAGGCATAGTATTTATGATAAGGCCGTGGGATCTGCAGGAGGGAAACAGCGTAATCGGTATAATATATATGCTGCTTGCAGCGATATTCTTCGGACTTTATACCTGCATAGGCAAAATCAGTACTGCCAAGGTGGGAACCTTTGCGCAGACAAGCTTTTCGTTTATACTGGGCTCGCTGGTGCTGCTTATAGTAATTCTGTTTATGGGCAGACCCGTTACGGCAGGAGTCATAGAGAACTGGGTTGAAGTTATTTACATAAGCGTTTTTGTTACAGGGCTTGGATATATTTCATACTTTACGGCAATCAAGCTGTCAGATGCTGTTACAGGCTCCATAGCGTTCTTTGTAAAGCCTGCAATAGCGCCTGTAATTGCAGTCATAGTGCTGCACGATGCAATCCTGTGGAATACCATTGCAGGCATAGCTTTCATACTGGGAGCATCATATCTGAATATACACCTGCAGCGAAAGGCATTTAAGGCAAAGGAGCAGATTTCTGATGAAAGCAACTGATATCAGCAGAATAGTAAACGAACACGAGCCGGGTATAATAGGCAGACACAAATGTTTCTCGGTGGTAATACCTCTGATTGATATGGACGGAGAGCTTCATATACTCTATGAGGTGCGCTCGCCGAAAATTAAGCGTCAGCCGGGTGAGATATGTTTTCCCGGGGGAGAGAAAGAACCGGGAGAAACAGATCTTGAATGCGCTCTCAGAGAGACCTCGGAGGAGCTTTGCATCGGCACAGACGATATATCTGTGATAGGAGAGGTGGGTACTCTGTTTACCTACGGCGGCTATGTTATAAAGGCGTATGCGGTGCAGATAGACAGAGAAACCATAGATAACGCATCTCCAAGTGAAAGCGAGGTCAGCGAGCTTTTTACAGTGCCTTTAGACTTCTTCCTAAGCAATGAGCCAAGGGAGTATTGCAGCTATGCAAAGCAGGAGATACAGGAGGACTTCCCGCTGGAGCTGATTGGATTTCCGGGAGGATACAAATGGGCGTCTGCAAAGACAGAGGTTCCGATATATGTGTATGATAAATATGTAATCTGGGGGATTACCGGCAGGATAACCAGATATTTTGCAAATATGCTGAGAAACGGCAGCATATATGAGTGATTTGAAATGAGAGCAGAGCAGGATTTTACAGCGGAGGTGAGAGCTATGGCGGACAGTCCTGATTTCAGATATGCGGGCAGAGAGGACACAGGGCTTATTCTTGAATTTATTAAAGGCCTTGCCAGCTACGAAAAACTTGAAGATGAAGTAATTGCAACGGAGGAATTGCTTGAGGAGTGGATTTTTGACAAACAGAAGGCTGAAGTGATATTTGCTCTGAAAGACGGCAGGGAGGTAGGCTTTGCTTTGTTTTTCCATAACTTCTCCACATTTCTTGGCAGAGCGGGTATTTATCTTGAAGATCTCTATATCCTGCCTGAATACAGAGGGCAGGGATACGGCAGTGCTGCTCTCAAGAAACTGGCGCAGATTGCAGTTGAGAGAGGATGCGGCCGTCTTGAATGGTGGTGTCTTGACTGGAACAAACCGAGTATTGACTTCTATCTGTCGCTTGGCGCAGAGCCTATGAGCGAATGGACGACATACAGGGTAGCCGGAGACAGACTGAAAAAACTGGCAGAATAAAAAATATATATTATAAACATAAAAAACAGGTGTCGCAAATCCATGACACCTGTTTTTTATGTTAGTATAGCTTTGTATCTACAACTTTAGGCTCAAACCCTGCGTCTTCAAGAGCCTTGAGTATAGACAGCTTGTGCTCCGTACCGTAGGCCTCCATAGTGACGCGAAGCTCAACGGCGTTGATTCTGTTGATGCTGACAAACTGATTGTGCTCAAGCTTTATTACGTTGCCCTTCTCCTTTGCAATTATAGATGCAACCTTTACAAGCTCGCCGGCCTTGTCAGGCAGCAGCACTGATACTGAGAATATCCTGTCTTTCTGAATCAGACCGTGCTGAACTATTGAAGACATTGTGATTACGTCCATATTGCCGCCGCTTAATACGACAACTGCTTTTTTGTCCTTGAGGTCAAGGTGACTTAATGCTGCTACAGGAAGCAGTCCCGAATTTTCGACAATCATCTTGTGATTTTCAACCATATCAAGGAATGCGCCGATAAGCTCATTGTCATCGACTGTAATTATCTTGTGAATGTTTTCCTTGCAGTAAGGAAATATGGTTTCGCCGACTCTTTTTACTGCCGTACCGTCTGCAATTGTGTTTGCGCTCGGCAGGGTAACAGGCTCGCCTTTCTCAAAAGCTGCAGTCATACTTGCGGCAGCGCCTGGCTCTACGCCTATTACCTTGATTTTAGGGTTGAGCATTTTAGCAAGGGTTGAAATGCCTGTGATAAGTCCGCCGCCTCCGATAGGTACGATTATGTAATCGACTGTAGGAAGCTCCTGAACTATTTCCATGGCTATGCTGCCCTGACCTGTAGCTACCGCAAGGTCATCAAACGGGTGAATAAATGTATAGCCGTGCTCTTTTGCAAGCTCCATTGCTTTTTCGCAGGCATCGTCATACACATCTCCGTGCAGTACGATTTCGGCTCCGTAGCTTTTAGTCCTGTTTATTTTAATCAGAGGAGTTACCGTAGGCATTACGATAGTTGCCTTGCAGCCGAATTTCTTGGCGGCGTAGGCTACACCCTGAGCGTGATTTCCGGCTGATGCTGTAATAAGACCTTTGGCGCGCTGCTCGTCTGTCAGAGTTGCAATTTTGTAATATGCGCCGCGAACCTTGTATGCTCCGGTGTACTGCATATTTTCGGGCTTGAGATAGATTTTGCCGCCTGTTTTGCTGCTCAGGCTTTCGCTGTATTCAAGATTTGTGGGAAGCGTAACATTTTTGACAAGCTGCGCTGCCTCTTCAAAATTTTTAAGTGTAAGCTCTTTCATATATTAATCCTCCACTGCTGCGATAACCTCAACCTCGCACAGAACATTCTTAGGCAGAGTTTTTACGGCTACGCAGGATCTTGCAGGTGCTTCTGTGAAATACTGTGCGTAAACCTCGTTAAAGGCTGCAAAATCGTCCATATTGCTGAGAAAGCAGGTTGTCTTGACTGCGTTTTCCTGTCTGGTGCCGGCTGCCTTTAAAACTTCCATAAGGTTTTTCATAACCTGCTCTGCCTGGGATTTAATATCTGTGCCTACTATTTCTCCTGTTGCAGGGTCAAGGGCTATCTGACCTGAAGTAAATACCATTCCATTTATTTTAATTGCCTGTGAATAAGGGCCTACTGCAGCAGGGGCCTTATCAGTATGAATTTTGTTCATAATACACCTCCGTACGACTTGTAATTTTGTGCTAAGAACAGTTTACCCTTATTCACCGCTATATTCAAGAGAATATTTGATTGAAAATGGGGCAGTCGTATGATAATATTGCTTTGCACAGCAAAATACAGTACAGGAGAATTGATATGGCAAAAAAATGTTACAGATGCGGCAGCGAAAACCTGACAATGCTTGTTCCTGCGGGAGCCATGATTGTGCCGGAGATAAACGAGGCAGTTGCAGATGGGCGTGTAGAGGTAATCTGCAATAATGAAGGATTTATGACAGGCTATAGAACCAGATGCAATGACTGCGGCTTTGAGTGGACGCCTCTGATGAAGAAGCGACTTGAAGAGGAGCCGATAAGAAAATATCAAAAATGATTGACATACCTAGAACTTCTAAGTATAATGAGTATACATAGAGATTCTAGGTATATTTAATTGGAGGTGAATATAAATGGATAAGGGACTGGTAGGAGGCAGCTCAATGCTGCTGGTGCTTAGCCTGCTGACCGAAAAGGATATGTACGGCTATGAGATAATAAGGGCGCTTGATGAGCGTTCTGACAGTACGTTTCAGTACAAGGAGGGTACACTGTATCCGGTGCTTCACAAGCTGGAAAACAAGGGCTTTGTAACCTCATACAAAGAAAAGACGCAGCAGGGCAAGGAACGTAAATACTATTCAATAACAGCAAAGGGACAGGAACAGTTCGCGGAGGAATCAAGGCAGTGGCAGGTTTTCAGCAATGCAGTCAACAAGGTTGTATACGGTAAGGGCGGTGCGATATGGACAGAGGGGAATTTATCACCAGAGTTTTAAAGGAAGTCAGGTTCAGGCCTGATCATAAATCCATCAGTCAGGAGCTTGCAGCTCATATTGAGGACAGAGCGGACTGGTTTTGCGGGCAGGGAATGTCGCGGGAGGAAGCGGAGGCAAAGGCTGTTTTGGCTATGGGAGAGCCTTCTGATATAGGCAGGGAGCTTAACAGTGTGCATAAGCCGGTCTTAGGCTGGCTGTGGCAGCTTTCAAGGCTTGCGGTGGCAGTTATGGCAGTCATAGTTATAGTATCGGCGGTTGTGTTTTTTAAGGGCAGCGGGCAGCCATGCATATATCAGAGCAACGGAAGCGACATTATGACCTATGAGGACGCTGAGGCTTTCGGAAATCTTAATAGCCAAAAAGAGTTAAACGGCGAAACCATAACCATAGGAAATACAGTTCTGCGCTTTGAGAGGATAGCAGTCATTGAGGGTGACGAGCATTCAGAGCACGGCAGCGTTATATATCTTCAGATGAAGATTATAGAGGGAGAGTACAGTATGAACAGCGCCTTTGTAACCGAAAGCTTTTTTGATGACAGCGGCAGGGATCTTGCAGGAGGCGGATATATGTTTTATCAGGAAAAAGACGGAACTGTCACTGTTGCTTTTAAGAACGCCGATACAGGCACGAAATATATAGATGTTGTCTACGATATGTTTGGCAGACATTCTGAATGCAGACTGGATAATCTGCAGGGGTAAAGAAATGAGCAGACTTAAAAGGATTAAGCTGACAAGAGTGCAAAAGACAATAAGGAATATTGTAATAGCGGCTGTATTTATTGCAGCAGTTCCGATGCTGTTTGATGTGCATTTCAGCGCAGGGGCTGCGGCGCAGGAGGTGCTTGAAGAGGCAGGCTTTTCTGAAGCCGAATATATAGCCTCTCACGAGTTTAAAACAAAGCCTCCTTTTGCAAAGAACAGATATACGGTAAGTAAAAGGTTTTATGAGGGTGATATTGACGGCAGTCCATATATGATAACCGTGCCGTACAACAGCTGGTTCGGTGTGGTGTATAAGGCGGAAACTCCTGACATTGTGGAAGTTTCCGACAGGGTGAAAATAGCATCTGTCAAACGTGACGAAAACGACAGCAGACCCGATTATATTTCCGGCAGAAGAGAATGTATGCATGTGGAAACCAGAAATCCGGAGAGCCTTTATGCTGAGTTTGCAAGGGAATGGCTGGACAACTGCTATATAGAAGTTTACAGAAATCTGAATGATGAGCAGATAATTTCATTTTCTATGTCGTATTTCTCAGATGGCTTTTGCGATGACTACAAAGGCGGCTGCGACATTATTATGAATATAGACACACAGGAGATATTAAGTCTGGTTCCGCATGAAAGCAGCTGGAATCCTGTGCATCTTGAGGACAGGAGAAAGATGTCATCAGAGATTAAATATAAAGGGACGATGTCAGTTACAGAGGCAAGAGCAAAGTACATATGCAATACTATTTATGCAAAGATTGCAGATTACATACAGCAGGAGGGAATAGATGAAGCTGACCAGAACGCAAAAGACAATAAGGAATACGGCAATAGTTATTGCACTTCTTGCAGTACTGCCGTTGCTGCTTGATATGCATTTTGAAAGAGATGCGGCAGCGCAGGAGATACTTGACAAGGCAGGCTGCCATGATGCTGAATTTACCGGATATTATGAGGAAATTCCCTGTCTTGTTAAATATGAGGAATACTCATACAATACTGCAGATAACGAAGAGGCATATAACAGAGCAACAAATGCAGGGAGTATGTCAGACATAGAGAGCGCGGCATATTACAGGTATACAGACGGCGGCAGGAAATATATAATAGCTGTTTCCTACAAAAAATATATGGGATTTCTGTACAGGGCGGGCAAGGATTATGACATAAAAGAATGCAGGAATATATCTTATGAAAATATATCAGTGAAATATGATAAGAATACAGGCGATATAACGGCGGAACTGGAAAATATAAATCTTGATGAATTTGCAGGGACAAACAAAGCAGAAGCAGTTATAAAAACCGATGAGTCAGGTGATGAAATATTAAGTCTGTCAGTATACAGGACTGATTTCGGCGGCCTTATAACAGCCAATGCAGGCGCTGATATTGTTATGAATATGACTTCGGGAAAACTTGAAAATCTCAGCTTTACAGACGGCTTCAGGTGGAGCCGCTACAGAGGACGATACAGGCTTCAAAAGGACAGAAGCGAGACCCTGTCGGGAAAGGTAAGGAGAAGCGCCGAAACATCAATGAGGCTGACACCAAAGCGTGCAGAGGAAATATGCAGGGCGGCATATAATGAGGTCAAAAAAGAAATCGGAGAGCAGTAAAGATGAAACTTAGCAGAACTCAAAAGATAATAAGAAATACGGCGATAGTTATCGTACTTATTGCAGCGCTTCCTCTGCTGTTTGATATGCATTTCAGCGCAGATAAAGCGGCTGTGAAAGTCCTTGAAAAAGCAGGCTGCGAGGATGCTGAGTACATAGCGCGGTATGAGGTGGTTTATTCTGAAAAGCTGCTTAGCATGATTAACGAAAGCATAAACAGTGAAATTTATTATTCCTGTAAAAACGGGGGCGCTGAATACGTTGCGGCAGTTCCGTATAAAAGATACTTCGGCTTTCTGTTTAAAGCAGAAAATGCTGAAATAAAAAGATGCGACAGGTACGTTAAAATAAAGGATATCAGAGAAACTGATGAAAACAGAAAAACAGTTCTGTGTAATATATCAGGCAGATTTAAAGAATTTACAAACGGGCAGACAGACGACTGCTCCTGCAGGGCAGAGCTTTACCGGAATGAAAATGATGAGGATATGCTGTATATAGCTGTCTGCAAATCCGTTTACGGTGACGATGACGGCGGAAGTGAAATACTGATGAATATGAGTACAAATGAGCTTTTATCATGTAAGGAAACAAAAGGTGAAATACTTGAAAACGGAAAAATTGCAGCGACAGGTTCTATGAAAATAACAGAAAAAAGAGCAAAGGAAATATGTAATGAACTGTATCATGAAATAGCTGCATATATGCAGGAGGAGAGTAGCAGATGAAGCTTAGCAGAATACAAAAAATAATAAGAAATACCACTATAGTTATCGTGCTTCTTGCAGTGCTTCCTCTGCTGTTTGATATGCATTTCAGCCCAGATAAAGCAGCACATGAAGCTCTTGAAAAAGCAGGCTGCGAGGATGCTGAGTACATAGCACAGTATACAGTTAAGAGGGGTAATAATGATAAAGGATCTGCCTCTGTGGAAAAAGATATGCTTTCCGAATATGCATATGAGCAGGCAGAAAACAGCAGACGTGCTGATTACGGAAATATATACTATTATAGCTGTTCAGGCGGTGAATATACGGCAGAGGTCAGATGCAGTGTACTGCTTGGGATAATCTACAGGGCGGAGAGCGTTGACATTAAAAAAACTGATTACGGTATCAAAGCAGGATATATCAGTAATTATGAGGACGATATTGAAAATATGATTGTCTTTTATGACGGTGAAAATGGTGAATGCAGCGGATATATATACGATGCCGGTATTTTTCCGGAGCTTGGCGATAAAAACCGTATAGACTTTAGAATATACGAGGTAAAAAACGGTGATGTTTATATGGATATGGACATATGCAGACTGGATAGCTCCGGGTTTTCAAAAGACGGGAACAGGGAAGCTGAGATTACTGCAAAGTATAATATCAGCAAGAGGAAGACCACCGAATATGACAGCAGGGGCGGAAGCCTGTTTGACTGTGACAGGATTATATCCTCTGAGTCTGAAAATGCACTGTATCTTGAAACTTCGGAATGTGCGGAAACACATCTTAATATGAGTAAGGACAGACTGGAATATATCCGCAACCTTATATTAGACAGCGCAGAAGAAAACGGGTTATTGGTATAAAAATCAGAAAGTAGATTGCAGGATATGTGTTCAAAAAATGATTTGAATATTATTTTATCTGAATTGGCTGCAGCATATAAGGAGGTTTATGGGGCTGATGTAGTGCAAATATTACTTTACGGTTCCTATGCACGTGGTGATTATGATGAAAATTCTGATGTGGATATTGCAGCAATAGTGAGGGGAAACAGAGAAGATCTGCAGGAGAAACTAAAGCTTATTTGGGAACGCTCGCAGGAACTTGAACTTGAGTATGAAACGATATTATCCCCGGTAGTTATACCATATGATGAATACAAAGAATACAAAGAGGCGCTTCCGTATTATAAAAATATTGAAAATGAGGGGATAGAATTAACTATATAAAGAAACCACAGTGAAGAGGAAAAATTATCACCGTGGTTTTTGTAACTATAGCCTATCTATATCCTCTATAGATAAACCGGTATACTTAGTTATTTTCTCTAAAGGCTCATTGTCAGCTTTCATCGCCTTGGCCATTTCAATTTTCTCTGCTGCTCTGCCAGAAGCTTCACCATCTTCAAACCCCTCTTTCTTCATAACCTCTCCATATTTCTCTACTGTTATTCCCGTAAGCATACCTTCAACCTCCACCGCATACTTATTAAGAAAATCCACAAGAATACCTTCGCTTTTTGCCCTCTTTACCGAAGCAGATACAGCATCTTCAAGGTCCATACCTTTATCAAGATTTTCATTTACATATGATATGAACATACTGTATTCCCTAAGCGTCTTGCTTCTTTTCAGTAATCTGTTGTTTTCAGAATAACATATATTATATACATTTACCACCAGTTCTATTGAATTTTCAGGTGCATCTTCTGTAAAGTGCTTTGAAAGCGGCTCTACCTGAAGCTCAGGCGTGTCTTTATCTCCGAAAACAAGAACGAAAAATGAGGGTGGAGCCATTTTCAGTTTCCTTGTTCCGTATATTTCTGAACCAAACATCATATCTAAAGTCTTACCGAAATATGATGACATTCTGAGCGCCATATTTCCTGATCTGGTTGACTGCTGCTCGCAGAAGAACATAGACTTACCGTCAATTAAAAAAGCAAGGTCATTTCTGCTACCAATGTAGAGGGGTGTTTCGATTGTAAGTGTTTCAATATCATCTATTGCCTCCTTTCCTATTTGCTCATCACTTACTGCATTGTAGAGCTCCAGCATCTTCTCTTTGTCATTAAAGAGAGTTCTGAACATACCGTCTTTAAATTCTCTGTTTACTTTAGCTTTTTCTGCTTTCATCTGTTTATCCTCCTGTTCTTTGATTTCCTGAAATCAAAAAACGCACAGTAAAAAAAACCGCTTAAGCTGAAACTTAATTCAGCCTAAACGGCTTATCTGTGCGTCTTTAAAAATTTTCTATGCTACCATTTTAGCACACCCTGTTTTTACCGTCAATTCCTTTTATAAAATAAATTTGTAATGATTTGACTATTGAAATTCCAACATTTTTAAGGGGCTTGACAAAATAGAAAACATATATATTAAATTTTTGTGATATATTTAAAATTTACAGCATATCTAAAAGCTCATCGGGCTTATCTATTATAGCGGTCGGGTGCAGGCTGTCAATGTCAATGCCGTAGCCCCAGCGTACAAGCACGCAGTCAACACCTGCATTATCTGCTGTCTGCTTGTCTACAACAGAGTCACCAACATAGAGAGTTTTACCTGCGTCTAAAAGCCTCATAGCCTCAAACAGAGTGTCCGGGTAAGGCTTTCTTCTTATGCCGTCCTTTTCACCTATGGCTATTTTGATGTAGTCGCCGAAGAAGTGTTCGCTGAGAACCTTTACGGCTTCAATATTCTTGTTTGATACTATGGCTGTTTTTATGCCCTTCTGCTGCAGGACTTTGAGCATAGGCAAAATACCTGAAAAAGGCTCTGTGTGTATAACCGGGTGGGCTGTGTAGTATTCCTTGAATGAGTGAAACACTCTGTCAAAGGTTTCATCGTCTATGTCGTCCGGTGTGGCATTTTTCATAAGTCTGCTGATGCCGTTTCCTATAAACGTGCGCACTTCTTCTTTTGTGTGAACAGGATAGTTATACTGCTTCAGAGTATGATTTACGGCAGAAGTTAAATCATCGAGAGTATCTAAAAGCGTGCCGTCCATATCAAAAATTACTGTATCGTACATAATTACCTCCAAAGTAAAATCGCCACATGGGCGATTTTTTAATAGTTATATAAATTGCTTCTTACATTTACGTTGAGTATCAGTCCGAGAGCCATCATATTGGACACAATGGACGAGCCCCCGTAGGATATAAACGGAAGTGTGATGCCCGTTACAGGCATTACGCCCATGGTCATGCCGATATTCTCAAATATCTGGAATACGAACATTCCGAGAAATCCCGCAACGATAAGTCCGCTGTACAAATCTCCCGCCAGATGACAGGTGAGAGCTGTCCTGTATATAAATACGGCATAAAGACATATTACTATAAACCCTCCGAGAAAGCCGAACTCCTCGCATATTACGGCATATATGAAGTCTGAGGTCTGAACCGGCAGGAAGTCAAGGGTTTTAAGATCGCCCTGAAACAGACCCTTGCCGAAAAATCCGCCGGAACCTATTGCCGTCTTGGCCTGCATTACCTGATAAGTCGCCTCTATACTCGTATCATCGGGGTGCAGGAACGCCGTTATTCTCTGCTTCTGATAATCGTCCAGGAACCTGAACAGTATCGGCAGTGAAACTATAAATGCGAGAGCTGTCCTGTATAATATCTTGTAATCTATACCGCCGAAGAACACCATAAGTATCCATATGGAGCAGAATACAAGTCCCGAACCCATATCCTCCTTGGCAATGATTGCTATAAACGGAGCCGCATATAAGAATGCCTTGATGAAGCCCTTGAAATACTGCATGGACTGTCTGTTTCTTGCAAGATACATTGCAAACAGAAGCACAAATGTAATCTTGACTATCTCAGACGGCTGGAAAGTTGTGAACCCCAGATTAATCCATGATCTTGCCCCGAACTGCTCATAGCCCAGTCCCGGAATATATACCGTAAGCAGAAACAGTATGGAGCCTATATAAAGAGGCTTCTCGATAGTTACAAAAAACTGATAGTCTATATACATCAGAAAAAACATGCACGCAAACCCCAGCACATAGGCTGCAGCCTGCACAATTACGGATTTTGAAAGTACAAACCCGTTGTCATAATATGTGCTGCTTATCATCAGTATACTTATTACTGCGAATATAACCGGCAGTATAAGCAGCGTTTTATCTGCGTTTTTTAAAAGACTGCGAAAATAATTCATTCCTTATCCCCTTCTTGCTTGACTACTATTAACTTAACCATTATAATATACCTTGTCAATATATATCAAGATTTAATTATTGTAATGCGACTTTTTCTGTAAATCGTATAGCAATTTACAGGGATTAATTGATTATATTAGAAATTTATAGTAGAGGAGGGCTTCAATGAAGACAGTGATTATTGTTGCTATCATCGTTGGTATTCTTGCCCTTGCCATTGGTTTATTAGTTGGTTATATACTAAGAAAAAACATTGCTGAAAAGACAATAGGAAGTGCTGAAACAAAAGCCAGAAATCTAGTATTAGATGCCGAGAACAAGGCAGAAACAATTAAAAAAGAAATGACCCTTGAGGCAAAGGAAGAAATCCACAGAATGCGTAGCGAAGCAGAAAGGGACGTTCGCGAGAGAAGAGGGGAGCTTCAGCGTCAGGAAAAGAGATTAAATCAGAAGGAAGACTACATCGACAAAAAGGTTGAAAACATCGAAAGAAAAGAAGAGAGCATTACTAATAAGGAACACAACCTTATCGAAAAAGGCAAGGAACTTGATAAAGTCATTGAAAGAGAAATGGCCGAGCTTGAAAAAATCTCCGGCTACTCGGTAGATGAGGCAAAGGAAATACTTCTTGCCAACACCGAAAAGGAAATCAGACACGAGGCTTCTATTATGATTAAGGACATAGAGGCCAAGGCTAAGGAAGAGGCTGACAAGAAAGCCAAGGAAATCATTACCGGAGCCATACAGAGATGCGCGGCGGATCACGTTGCGGAGAGTACGGTATCCGTAGTGCCGCTGCCTAACGACGAAATGAAGGGCAGAATTATCGGCAGAGAGGGACGTAACATCAGAGCGATTGAAACTCTGACAGGTATAGACCTTATTATTGATGATACACCTGAGGCAGTTATTCTTTCAGGCTTTGACCCTGTCAGAAGAGAAGTCGCAAGAATTACTCTTTCCAAGCTGATTGTTGATGGCAGAATTCACCCTGCAAGAATAGAAGAAACAGTCGAAAAAGCGCAGAAAGAAGTAAACGCTATTATCAAAGATGCCGGTGAGCAGGCTACATTTGAGGTTGGTATACACAATCTTCACCCTGAGCTTGTAAAAATGCTGGGCAGACTCAAATACAGAACTTCATACGGACAGAATGTGCTTAAACATTCAATCGAGGTTGCGCACCTTGCGGGACTTATGGCCGGAGAGCTTGGTCTTGATACAAGACTTGCCAAGCGCGCAGGACTTCTCCATGACATAGGCAAAGCGGTAGACCACGAAAAGGAAGGTACTCATGTGGATCTTGGTATGGAGCTTCTCAAGAAGTACAAGGAGTCACAGGCGGTAATAGACGGTATGGCAGCGCATCACGGCGATTATGAGCCAAAGACAATGGAAGCCGTTTTAGTAGCGGCGGCCGACGCTTTATCTGCTGCAAGACCTGGAGCAAGAAGAGAAACTCTTGAAACATATATCCAGAGACTCGAAAAGCTTGAGGATATAGCCAATACAACTCCGGGAGTTGACAAGTCATTTGCTATACAGGCCGGCAGAGAAATCAGAGTTATCGCCAAACCTGACGAGGTTAATGACGAGGAAATCGTATTCTTAGCAAGAGAGATTTCCAAAAAAATCGAATCAGAGCTTGAATATCCGGGACAGATTAAAGTAAATGTTCTGAGAGAGACAAGAGCTACAGATTATGCAAAATAGCAGACGAGGGGCAGCAAGACTGCCCTTTAAGTTTTTAAAGAGGAAATTATGATAGTATATTTAGACAACAGCTCCACCACAAGACCCTATCGTGAAGCGGTAGACAAGGCGGTTTTGTGTATGACAGAGGACTACGGCAACCCGTCATCACTGCACGGACTTGGTCTTAATGCCGAGAAAGCTGTCAAGGAAGCAAGAGCAGCGGTTGCAAAAGGTCTAGGAGTTTCACCCGGTGAAATATATTTTACGTCGGGCGGCACAGAGGCAGACAATATGGCAATCATCAGAGGCGCCCAGTCCAAACGGAGAGCGGGAAACAGAATAATAACCACAAAGACGGAGCACCCTGCAGTGCTGGAGCCCTGCGCCTATATGGAAAAACAGGGATTTGAGGTTGTTTATATTGATGCTGACAGCAAAGGCTGCATAGACATGGAGCAGCTTGAAAGCGAGGTAAACGACCGCACAATCCTTATATCAGTTATGCACGTCAACAACGAGCTGGGAAGTATCAACCCTGTAGCCGAAATAGCGAAGCTCAAGGGAAACGCGCTTTTTCATTCAGATGCGGTGCAGTCATACGGCAAGGTGGACATTAATGCAGGCGGTACGGATATTGATATGATTTCCGTAAGCGGTCACAAGATACACGGCCCTAAAGGCATCGGCGCAATATATGTTCGCAGGGGCGTAAATGTAAATCCGTATATAATGGGCGGAGGACAGGAAAAAAACATGAGATCCGGCACCGAAAATGTTCCTGCCATTGCAGGCTTTGGAGCAGCGGCGGATATCTCATATACCAATATGAAATCAAGAACTGATAATATGAAAGCTGCAAGAGCGCATCTGCTTGAGGGCATCAGAGGCAGTATTCCGGATATTAAAGTAAACAGTCCCGAGGACGGCTGTCCCTCAGTTCTTAATATTTCATTTCCGGGTACCAGAGGAGAGGTGCTGCTGCATATGCTTGAAGACTGCGGTATATATGTATCGACAGGCTCGGCCTGCTCTTCGAACAAACACGGACAGAGCCATGTGCTCAAGGCTATAGGCCTTACAGATAAGGAAATCGAAGGTACGCTGAGATTCAGCTTCAGTGAGTTTAATACCATAGAGGAAATGGACTATGTTCTCGAAAACCTTACGGCTATAGTCAGGCGGTTTAGGAAACTGGGAACTTTCAGATAGGAGAAGTACAAGATGAATGAACAGAACATATTTATTGTAAGATGCGGCGAGGTTGCACTCAAGGGAATGAACAAGCCGTACTTTGAAAAAATGCTTGTAAACAGAATTAAAAAGCTGTTAAAGAAATTTGATAATGTTGAAGCCTACAGACACGAGGGTCTTATATTTGTCAGAGCCGACAAAAAACACGATCCCGAAATGATTATAGGGGAGATTTCAAAGGTGTTTGGCGTTGCCTCAATAAGTCCCGCTCTCGAATGTGAGTCGGAGCTTAACTCAATAGGAGACGCGGCGGTTGCTCTTATGATGGACCTCATAGAAAAAAAGGGAATTAAAACTTTCAAGGTTGACGCCAAGAGAGCAGACAAGAACTTCCCTGTCAAATCACCGGAGATTGCCAGAATTATAGGTGCAAAGGTGCTTGTGGGCTGCAAGGTTCTGAAGGTAGACGTGCATAATCCCGACTGCGTTCTGTTTGTTGATCTTCGCAAAGACAGATCCTATGTATTTGAGCAGAAGATATCAGGCTTTGGAGGACTTCCGCTGGGAACCAACGGCAAGGGAATGGTACTGCTTTCAGGCGGCATAGACTCTCCCGTAGCGGCATGGATGATGGCAAAGCGCGGTATGCTTATCGAGGCTGTGCATTTTCATTCATATCCTTATACAAGCCAGAGAGCGCAGGAAAAGGTCGAGGACCTTGCGCGCATCATCGCCCAGTACTGCGGCAGATTTAAAATGAACGTAATAAATCTTCTGCCTATACAAGAGCAGATTGTTGAAAACTGTCCTGAGGAGGAAACTACAATTCTCGTAAGAAGATTTATGATGAGGATAGCCGAAAAGGTTGCGCAGAAATCAGACTGCACAATGCTTATAACCGGCGAGAATTTAGGACAGGTTGCAAGCCAGACCGCAGA
Source organism: uncultured Clostridia bacterium (assembly GCA_934256595.1). Lineage (GTDB taxonomy): Bacteria > Bacillota > Clostridia > Peptostreptococcales > Anaerovoracaceae > UMGS973. The sequence goes on along the minus strand of CAKQOW010000002.1, from coordinate 33,390 downwards.
GGCTCTGGTGGTTACCGACGCGACAGTCAAAATGCCTGTAATGAGACCTCTTATCGCGCTTGACAAGGTGGATATCATTCAGAAAGCCAAGGACATAGGCACATTTGAAACATCAATTATGCCTTACGAGGACTGCTGCACTGTATTCTTACCTAAGCACCCGGCAACCAAGCCTAAGCTTGAAAAAATACTGGAATCGGAATCAAAGCTTGATGTGGACGCGCTGGTTGAAGCTGCAGTTGAAAAAATGGAGATTATCGACATAAAACCTTGATAATCGGCAAAACTAGAAGATTTACCCCTTTTTCTTTCAGGGACATACTCTTTTTCAGGGTATATAATTGAGAGGAAAGGGGGCTTTTTTATGGAAGTAAAAATTACGGTGAACGAAAACACCCTTATTGCAGCACCGACAGGAGAGATAGATCACCACAGCGCGGCGGCAGTAAGAAAACAGATAGATGATGCCTACGAGGAAAGCTGCTGCAGAGATATTGTATTTGATATGAACAGAGTTGAGTTTATGGACAGCTCCGGCATAGGAGTCATACTCGGCAGATACAACAGAGCAAGCGAAAAGGGCGGCAGAGTATATATAACGGGTGAAAGCGAATATATGAGAAAACTGCTTGATATGGCAGGCATTTTTAAAATTATACAGAGAGTGGAGGGTGTGATATGAATTATGAAAACGAAATGGAAATAAGTTTCAGATCCGTACCTGTAAATGAAATGCTGGCAAGAAATGCAGTTGCAGCCTTTATACTGTATCTGGATCCGGAAATGGAGGAGCTTGCCGAGATAAAAACGGCAGTCTCCGAGGCTGTTACCAACTGCATAGTGCACGGCTATGAAGAAGATTCCAAAGGCATAATAACTCTTGAATGTAAAATATCTTATGACAGAAAACTGTACATAAAGGTTGCAGATAAGGGCAGAGGCATTGAAAACATAGAGGAAGCCAGACGGCCGCTGTTTACAACCGGAGATTTTGAAGAAAGGTCAGGTATGGGCTTTACGGTTATGGAAAGCTTTATGGACAGCATTGAGGTTGTCTCGCAGCCCGGTGAGGGAACAGAAGTAACTATGACCAAGAGCCTGACATACTCTGTTGGGCGATAAGTACATACCCAGAGCTAAAGAGGACATATACGCGCTAATAGAAGAAGCACAGAAAGGAAACGAACAGGCAAAGGAGCAGATAATACTTGACAATACAGGACTCGTAAGAAAAGCGGCCTTTAAATTTGCGGCGATGGGCTATGAGGCTGATGATCTTGTACAGATAGGCTTCATAGGTCTTATAAAGGCTGTGGAAAGATTTAATACGGATTTTGATGTAATGTTTTCAACCTATGCTGTCCCGATGATTATGGGTGAAATCAGGAAATACATAAGAGATGACGGACGTATCAAGGTGTCAAGACAGATTAAACAGGACATACGCAAAATGAAGCTTGAGGAGGAGGCCTTTTACAGAAGCAGAGGCAGATCCCCCAAAATCACGGAGCTTGCGGAGCGCATGGGTACAAGCTGTGAATATATTCTGCAGATGCAGGAGGCGGAGGAGGCGCTTGTAAACATAGAGAGCCTCGACAATGAAAACAGGCCGGAGGATATATGCGAGGCCTATGCGCACGAGGAAGAAAAGAATATAGATATTATTCAGCTCAAGGGTATAATAGGCAGCCTGCCCCTTAGAGAAAGGCAGGTAATTGTTTTAAGGTATTTCAAAGATATGACACAGGACCAGACGGCAAAGGCCATCGGGGTGTCACAGGTGCAGGTATCCAGAATAGAAAAACGGGTGCTGGCAAAGATGAGAGAGGAATTTAATGAGCAGGTAATATAGCAGTGACAGCAGGGCTCTGCCGGTGTGGGAAACACCGGTCAGGGCCTTTTTTGTATTTTTGAAATTTGACATACATTTTACATAAGGTTTCTTTTTCATTTTACATTAACTGTTTATCATAATAACTGTAAGATGAAAAGAGATAAAAAACAAAGTAACTGAAAGGAGAGTTTATTATGAAGAAGATTTTAAGCATTGCACTTGTAATCGCACTTGCAGCAGCAATTTTCACAGGCTGCGGAAATAACAGTGAAAGCGCAGGAGGAACAGTTTCAACAGACGGTTCAACATCAATGGAAAAGGTAATCGGAGCTTTGGGAGAATCCTTTATGGACGCAAACGACGGAGTAACATTTACATATAACCCTACAGGCTCAGGCTCAGGTATCACAGCAGTTTCAGAAGGACGCTGCGACATAGGACTTTCAAGCAGAAGCCTTACAGATGAAGAAAAAGCAAGCGGACTTAAGGAAACAATTCTTGCTATTGACGGTATCGCAGTAGTTGTAAATCCTGACAACCCTGTTACAGACCTTTCAACTGATGACATCGCTAAGATTTACACAGGCGAAATCACTAACTGGAAAGAAGTTGGCGGAAATGATGCAGAAATCGTACTTATCGGTCGTGAAGCAGGAAGCGGCACAAGAGACGGCTTTGAAAGCATCACAGGAACAGAAGACAAATGCAAATACAATCAGGAACTTACATCAACAGGCGATGTAATCACTACAGTAGGACAGAACCCTGACGCAATAGGATATGCTTCACTGGCAGCACTTCAGGACAGCGTTAAGGCAGTTGCAGTAGACGGAGTAGAACCTACAGAAGCTACAGTTAAAGACGGAAGCTATGTTGTACAGAGACCTTTCGTACTGGTAACAAAAGAAGGAACAGACTTATCAGAAACAGCGCAGAAGTTCTTCGACTTCGTTACATCACCTGACGCAGCAGACATAATTGAACAGGCCGGCGCAGTTGTACCGCAGTAACAAAGCAAAGCAGACGGCTTGCACAAAGCCGTCAATTTTGCCATTGAGAGGGAAACGATATGAATAACAGGAAACGTTTATTTGAAAATATTATACATGGAATTTTTCTTATCCTGGGCCTTATAACCGTAGGTTTTGTACTGCTTATATCAGTATATCTGATAATTTCGGGAATACCTGCTGTCGGTAAAATAGGGATTATAGATTTTCTGTTTGGAAAGACGTGGGCATCTACCGCAGCAGAGCCGTCATACGGAATACTGCCGTTTATACTGACAAGCATATACGGTACAGCGGGAGCGATACTGGTAGGAGTTCCTATAGGATTCCTCACATCAGTATACCTTGCCAAAATAGCGCCTGCAAAGGTAAAGGCGGTAATAGAGTCGGCGGTAAGCCTGCTGGCGGGAATACCGTCTGTAGTATACGGTCTTGTAGGTATGCTGGTGCTTGTGCCGGGAATAAGAAAAGTATTCCATATTCCCGACGGAGCAGGTCTTCTGGCAGCAATAATCGTTCTTGCAATTATGATACTGCCGTCAATTATCAAGGTTTCAATGTCAGCGCTTGAAGCAGTTCCAAAGGAATACGAGGACGCTTCACTTGCCCTTGGAGCAACACCTGTAGAAACCTATTTCAAGGTTTCCGTGCCCGCTGCCAAAAGCGGCATAGCTGCAGCGGTGGTGCTTGGAGTCGGCAGAGCCATAGGCGAGGCAATGGCAGTAATGATGGTGTCGGGAAATGCTCCCAATATGCCGGGACTGTTTGAAAGCGTAAGATTTCTTACAACAGCAGTGGCAAGTGAAATGTCATATTCGGCAGGACTTCAGAGACAGGCTCTGTTTTCAATAGCACTTGTGCTCTTCCTGTTTATAATGCTTATAAATGCAACACTTAACTACTTTCTCAAAAGAGATAAGGAGGGCTGATTATGTCAGACAAAAATATATCGCAAAAAAGAAAAATATATATAGGTACAATGAAAGCCCTTATGGGCATAGCAGCGACGCTTACGGCAGCGCTGGTACTGTTTCTTATAGTATATGTGTTTGTTAAGGGCATTCCTAATATTTCGTGGGAGCTGCTTTCGACAGAACCGAGCTACCTTTCGGAGAGAATAGGTATTCTGCCTGACATATTAAACACAATATATATTGTCCTTGCAACTCTGGTGATTGTGCTTCCTCTTGGTGTGGGGGCCGCAATTTATCTGACAGAATACGCAGGCAGCAAAAAACTGGTTTCGGCAATAGAATATGCCGCAGAAACACTGTCGGGAATACCGTCAATAATATACGGTCTTGTAGGTATGCTGTTTTTCTGTCAGTTCCTCAATATGCAGACATCGCTGATGGCAGGAGCGCTCACCCTCGTTATAATGAATCTGCCTACGGTAATGCGTACAACTCAGGAAAGCCTCAAGACAGTTCCGCAAAGCTACAGAGAGGGAGCATTCGGACTTGGCGCAGGCAAATGGCGTGTAATCCGTACGGTAGTGCTTCCCGGCTGTATCGACGGTGTTGTGACCGGCTGCATACTTTCAGTGGGAAGAATACTAGGAGAGTCCGCCGCGCTTCTGTTTACCGCAGGATTTGCGCACGCACTGTACGGTATCTTTGAGGGTCTTGGCAGCGCAGGAGCGACTCTTACGGTTGCCTTATATGTATATGCCAAGGAGCAGGGCGAGTTCGGAGTTGCCTTTGCAATAGCGGCAATACTTATGATACTTACCCTTATCATAAATCTGGTGGCAGACCTTGTCGGCAGACACTTCAGGAAGAAAAAAAGCATTTAACATAATAGAATTTTCAGTTACACATATATAGATATAAATTATAAGGAGGAGCGTATGGATAATATCATTACCGTAAAGGATCTGTGCCTGTGGTACGGAAGCCATAAGGCGCTGACAGACATAAATATAGATATTCCGCCCAAAAGCATTACGGCTCTTATCGGACCGTCAGGCTGCGGCAAATCAACATTTATAAAAACACTCAACCGTATGAATGATTTAATCCCCGATGTGAAAATCACAGGAGAAATCAGATATAAGGGAAGCAACATATTCGATCCGTCGGTTGATGTAAACGAGCTTAGAAGAGAAATCGGAATGGTGTTTCAGAAACCTAATCCGTTTCCGATGAGTATTTATGATAATATAGCCTATGGTCCCCGCACACACGGAATTAAAAACAAGGCAAAGCTTGACGATATTGTTGAGCGCTCATTAAGAGATGCGGCTATATGGGACGAGGTATCTGACAGACTCAAAAAAAACGCGCTGGGACTTTCCGGCGGACAGCAGCAGAGACTGTGCATAGCAAGAGCGCTTGCTGTAGAGCCTGAAATAATTCTTATGGATGAGCCTACAAGCGCCCTTGACCCTATATCTACCTCAAAAATTGAGGATCTGTGCATACAGCTCAAGGAAAAATACACTATTGTAATGGTTACACATAATATGCAGCAGGCAGTGCGTATTTCAGACAGGACAGCTTTCTTCCTGCTGGGTGAGCTTATTGAATGTGACAGTACGGACAAGCTGTTTTCACAGCCTGAGGATAAAAGAACAGAAGACTATATTACAGGGAGGTTCGGATAATGAGAAACAGATTTGACGAGCAGCTTATGCAGCTTAACAGAGAGCTTATTGAAATGGGTGCGCTGTGTGAAGAGGCTATTTCGGTGGCTTCAGAGTCACTTCTTGCTAACGATAAACAGCTTGCGTCAAAGGTTGCGCCTCTTGATTCGGAAATAGACAGAAAGGAACGCACTATTGAGTCACTGTGCCTTAAGCTTTTATTACAGCAGCAGCCGGTTGCAAGGGATTTAAGACAGATATCGGCAGCTCTTAAAATGATTACCGATATGGAGCGTATAGGAGATCAGGCAGAGGATATAGCCGAAATCATATGCTCAATTGAAGTGCATCCTGCGGGAAACAGCAGACTTCTTCAGGAGATGGCTGATGCGACAATAAAAATGGTAACGGAAAGCGTTGATGCTTTCGTAAAAAATGATATAATTATAGCAAAAAAAGTTATAGAGGACGACGACATTGTAGACAGCTATTTTGATCAGATAAAGCAAAAGCTCATAGCAAGTATAGCAAATGATCCGGACAACGGTGAATTTGCAATAGACATACTGATTATAGCCAAATATTTTGAGCGAATAGGAGATCATGCTGTAAACATTGCCGAATGGGTGATTTTCTCTGTGACAGGAGAGCACAAGGAGGTATAGATATGATCTGGTGTGTGGAAGATGATGCGAGCATAAGAGATATAGAGATATATGCGCTTAAATCCACCGGCTTTGAGGCGAGAGGGTTTGAGGATTCCGCGTCCTTTTGTGAAGCTCTCAGGCACGAAAAACCCGAGCTTATAGTGCTTGATATAATGCTTCCGGGAACAGACGGCATACAGCTTCTGCGTCAGCTTAAAGCCTCACCTGAGCTTTGTGACATACCGGTTGTTATGGCTACTGCAAAGGGCGAGGAATATGACAAGATACAGGGACTTGATTTAGGAGCGGACTATTACCTTACCAAGCCCTTTGGAGTTATGGAGTTCGTGTCGTGCATCAAGGCGGTGCTCAGAAGATGCAGACCTAAACCGGAAGCACAGCTTTTAAAGGTCGGAGATGTTGTTATGAATCTTGATGAGCATACGGTGTCCGCAGCAGGAGAGAGAATAACTCTCACCTACAAGGAATTTGAGCTTCTGAGGCTGTTTCTTTCACACCAGGGTATGGCGTTTACAAGAGATCAGCTTTTTAATGAAGTATGGGGTATGGATTACTGCGGAGAAACAAGAACTGTGGATATGCATATAAGGACGCTTCGCCGCAAGCTGGGAAGCTGCGGCAGCATGATTAAAACAGTCCGTAATGTAGGATACAGATTGGAGGCTGCATTATGACAAAGAAAATTTTCAAATCAATACTCATTGTTGCAGGTACGGTGCTTCTGGCAAGCATTGTAATTATTATGGGCTGCCTGTATGAGTATTTCAGCAATATACAAAAGGATAAACTGGCGGATGAGCTTGATATAGCGGCATCGGCAGTGGAGCTTTACGGTACGGATTATCTCAAAAACATAGACTCCGAAAGATACCGTATCACATGGATACAGGCAGACGGCAAGGTAATCTATGACACCCAGGCGGGAGCGGACAGCATGGAAAATCACGCGGACCGTCAGGAGGTAAAGCAGGCTCTGGCAGAGGGCGAGGGAAGCAGCAGCAGATATTCAGACACCCTTATGGAAAAGACCTCATACTATGCAAGGCTTCTTGATGACGGCAGCGTGCTTAGAGTTTCAACCACCTATGCGACTGCGGGACTTCTGGTTCTCGGAATGCTTCAGCCTATACTTGTAGTCCTTATAGCTGCGCTGGTACTTTCGGGAATACTTGCCCGCAGGATTTCAAAGCGCATAGTTGAGCCTATGAACAGCATTGACCTTGACAGACCTCTCGAAAACGATACATATGAGGAGCTTTCACCGCTGCTTAACAGAATAAATCAGCAACACAAAGAAATTGAAATGCAGATGAGATATCTGAAGCAGAGGACAGATGAGTTTACTCAGATTACCGAAAGTATGAAAGAGGGGCTGATACTTCTTGATAATAAGGGAAATGTATTAAGCATAAACGAGGCTGCGCAGAATATCCTTGAAACCGACAGCGACTGCATAGGTCAGAGCTTTCTCAGTATAGAAAGAAGCCGCAATATCAATAATGCAATTCAGAGCGCTTTCGAGGAAGGACACAGCGAGATTTATGCCCAGTACGGCAGCAGGGAATATCAGGTGGATATAAGCAGGATAGAGTCAGGCGGAGAAACAGTGGGAGCTGTGCTTCTGGCATTTGATATTACAGAGCAGCAGAATGCTCAGAGAAACCGCAGGGAATTTACCGCAAATGTATCCCACGAATTAAAAACACCGCTTCAGGGCATCATAGGCAGCGCAGAGCTTATCGAAAACGGTATGGTAAAGCCTGAGGATATGCCTAGATTTATAGGACATATAGGAAAGGAAGCCTCAAGACTTGTAACCCTTATAGAAGATATATTAAGGCTTTCACAGCTTGATGAGGGCAGACAGATGCCAAGTGAGCAGGTTGACCTTTTCGAGCTTGCAGATGAGGTTAAGAGTGTGCTTGAGGGAGCATGCGAGGCAAAGAATATCAATATGAAGCTTATGGGCGAGCATGTATGCGTAGACGGTGTGAAACGTCTGCTTTATGAGATAATATACAATCTGTGCGACAATGCGGTTAAATACAATAATGAGGGCGGTATTACGGATATAGATATAAGTGCTGATGAGAAAAATGCCTATATAACCGTCAGGGACAGCGGAATAGGTATTCCGCAGGATCAGCAGCAGAGAGTGTTTGAAAGATTTTACAGGGTGGACAAAAGTCATTCCAAAGAATCCGGAGGTACAGGTCTTGGTCTTTCCATAGTAAAACACGCAGTTTCATATCATAACGGTATGGTAAGTATGAAGAGCGAGCCGAGAAACGGTACAGAAATCAGAGTAAGCATACCTTTAAGTAAATAACATCAGTTACGGACTGTCATATTTCGAAGATATGGCAGTTTCGCATTTTTTGGAAGATACTTTTGGATTTAGTCAGAATAAAAAGCCTGCCGATTGAGCAACCTTTTATATAGAGAGAATTGACGGTAAGGCAGGTATTGGGTAATGGCTAATAAGGTAGAGATATGCGGTGTGAATACATCTAAGCTTCCGGTTTATAAAGATGAGCAGATGAAGGCTATGATGGAAAAGATAAAGCAGGGGGACATGGAAACAAGAGAGGAGTTTATCAAAGGTAATCTCAGGCTTGTTCTAAGCATAATTCAGAGGTTTGGAAACAGAGGCGAAAATCCGGATGATCTGTTTCAGGTGGGCTGCATAGGGCTTATCAAGGCGCTGGATAATTTTGATACAAGTCACGGCGTGCGATTTTCAACTTATGCGGTGCCTATGATTATAGGGGAGATAAGGCGGTACCTCAGAGATAATAACTCAATCAGAGTTTCAAGGTCGCTGAGGGATACGGCCTACAAGGCGCTGACCGCAAAAGAAACGCTGGGCAGGAAGCTGCAGAGGGAGCCTACCATAGCTGAAATATCGAAGGAGCTTGAACTTCCGCAGGAGGATGTGGTACTGGCGCTTGATTCAATACAGGAGCCTGTGTCGCTGTTTGAACCTGTATTCCATGATGACGGCGATGCCATATATGTAATGGATCAGGTCAGGGATCTCAAAAATACAGATGCAAAGTGGATAGAGAATCTTTCTCTGTCAGAGGCAATGAAAAAGCTCAATCCGAGAGAGCGTCACATACTTGAGATGAGATTTTTTGAGGGCAAAACCCAGATGGAAGTGGCAGAGGAAATTGCCATAAGTCAGGCACAGGTGTCAAGGCTCGAAAAGAACGCCCTTAAATATATGAGGAAATATGTGTGACAGGAAGCGCTGAATTATTTGAAACAGGTGGGACACGAGAAATCGCGTCCTTTTTTTGTGCACTGCTTGTATACGGGCTGTAATGTAAAAACCTGATAAATAAAGCACAGTTTTACTTTAAATGTAAAAATAAAGTATTATAAGTTAAAAAATAGAAAATAAATATTGACATACTATGTTTGTGCTGGTAATATATAGTTACGGGTTATGTAGCCATATTATTACATAAATACACTAATTAAGGAGAGGATGGAGATGGCAGAACTTAACAGAAAATATAAAGACAGCCTGTTTCGCATGCTGTTCAGCAAAAAGGATAAACTCATAGAGATGTATAATGCGATATTTGATACAAACTATACAGAAGATGACAGTGTGGATATAACCACCATAGAGGAAGTTATATTCAAGACTATGAAGAATGATATCTCTTTTGTTATGGACGGTAAATTTGTGCTGCTGGTAGAGCATCAGTCAAGCATCAATAATAACATGTGTCTGAGAGATCTGATATACATAACCGAGGTAATAAGGCAGATGATTGACCCGAAAGATCTGTATAAGGAAGCACCGGTAAAAATTCCTACCCCTGCCTTTGTGATGCTTTATAACGGCGAACGGCATATGCCTGCATACCACGAAATGAAATTGTCAGACGCATATATGGACAAGGAGGGAGAATGCTCTTTACAATTAATCATCAGGGTATATAATATAAATAAAGATGCAGGCAGTGAACTTCTTAAAAAAAGCCCTACCCTGAAGCAGTACAGTATGTTTGTCGAGAGGGTTAGAGCATACAGCAAAACCAGAGAAACTCTTGCCGAGAGAGATATAGTGGATATAATGGAGAGCTGTATTGAGGACGGAATACTGCCGGAGTTTCTGAGTAATTATGGCAGGGAGGCGGTAGGAATGATGTTTAAGGAGCTGACACAGGAGGAAGCAATGGAGATGTCCAGACAGGACGGATATGACCTTGGCATTGAGAAGGGCATCGAACAGGGCAGAAGCGAGGGCTTTGCCGAGGGTGAAAAAATCGGTGAAGAACGCGGCGAGGCTTCTAAAGCACTCGATATGGCCAGAGCCATGAAAGAGGACAACAAACCTGTTGATGAAATTTCAAAGTATACAGGGTTATCCATAGAAGAAATCGAAAAACTGTAACTATAATGATGTAAAAGATAAAATGGCTGTTGTGTTAATTACATAATTAATGCGGCAGCTTTTTTAGTGGAGAAACGATTTTGTCACTTTATGTGCCCGATCTGCCTGAATCCTCTAATCTGATTATGCTATATTCTGTTGAAGAACTCCTGCATTTTTGATAATATAAATATAAGTTTTCAGATAGAGAGGCATTACAATGAATCAGAAAGAACTAAATGAAATACGCAGGCGGTTTAAGCCTGACAGGGACAGTATAACCCGTATATACGGCTGCTATGTCAATGCGGCAGGAGAAATTGTATCATACATAGATATGTCTGTGGGACTGATGCCCGAAGAAGAAGCAGAGATGTATATTAAGCTGCTCAAAAAATCAATATCGGGGACTCTGGGAAGAAATCTCCTTGATATAGAGTTTTCAACCTCACAGGTTTCAGGAAGCGAAGAACATGGACTTCTGATGAAACTGAGAGACTCGGAACTCAAAGATGAAGCTGCCAGAGAGTCCTTTTATACGAAGATAATAGAGTCGGCAGATATGGGTGACAAAAGCTATGTAATACTGCTTGCGTCAGATACCTATGACGTGCCGTTTAGAGGCGGCGACGGAGAGGTATGGGCAGAGGGGTCGGACGAGGTTTTCAGATATTTCATCTGCGGTATATATCCGGTAAAGGACGCGTCAATGGCTCTGAGATACTTTGCAGACGAAAAAGAATTCAGAAGCACTTCCACAGGTCATGTCGTGGCGGCTCCCGAAATAGGATTTATGTTTCCTGCCTTCGATGATCGAACTGCGAACATATATAATGCACTTTATTATACAAAGGACGTCAACGATATTCACAGTGAATTTATAGATGCGGTATTCAATGTCGAAAAAAAACCGATGTCAGCAGGAGCGCAGCGGGGAGCTTTTGGCATGGCGCTTTGTGAAGCTCTTGAAGCAGACTGCAGCTTTGATGTGGTTCAGGCGGTGCATGAGCAGATACGAGAAAAACTTGCCATACACAAGGAGAGCAAAGAGCCTGAACTTCCGGAACTGTATATTGATGACGTTGAGGATATACTCAGAAACAGCGGTATAGACAAAGAAAAAACACAAGCATTTCACAGAGAATGTGAGAAACAGTTTGGTGATGATGCCGTACTTAATCCGGGGAATGTGATCGAAAGCAGAAAATTCGAGATAACAACGCCTGAGATAAAAATATCCGTAGCTCCGGAGTTCAGTCATATGGTTGAAACCAGAATTCTGGACGGCAGGAAATACATACTTATACCGGCAGGAGACGGTGTCGAGATAAACGGTCTTGATGTAAACATAGGAGGTGGAGATGATGTATAAATGGCTTGACATTACGGCAAAAGAACCTGCTGAGGCTGCAGTTTCAGTGCTTGGCATTCCTTTTGACGGTGGCACCACACAGGAGGCGGGAGCAGCGGAGGCTCCGGCCAAAATACGCGAATTTGCAGAGCTTTATATGCCATGCGCAACTGATGACTGGCATGTGCTTTCCGAAAACCTTGTATATGACTTCGGAGATGTGGATATGTCGGGAACGTGGAATGAAAGCTTCGCAAGAGTTGAGAAGCAGGCCCTTGATGTTATGAAGCAGGGAAATTTCAATCTGTTTATCGGAGGGGACCATTCAGTAACAATACCTCTCCACAAGGCATTTAAAAAATATGAGACCGGCAAAAAGACAGGAATTATACATTTTGACGCGCATCCGGATTTATGTGACTGTTATGAGGGTAATATATGGTCACATGCCAACACGGAAAAAAGAGCTTTAGATGATATAGTATCGCCGGAGGACATGCTTCTTTTAGGCATCAGAGCAGCAGAGCCGGAGGAGATTGACATTATGACCTCGGGAAACGGAATTTCCGTAATATCGGCAACGGATGTGTTCCGCAGAGGATATATGGACTGCTGGAATGAAATATATGATAAATTCAAAGATTATGACAGCATATATTTCACACTTGATATAGATGTGCTTGATCCTGCATTTGCGCCGGGCACAGGTACGCCATGCTCAGGCGGAATCACATCAAGAGAGCTGATTGAGCTTGTAAGGCATATAGTTTCGGAGCTGCCGGTAAGGCATATGGATATAGTCGAGGTTGCACCGCCGCTTGATATAAATGATATTACAAGCTGGGCGGCGATGAGAATTATAGAGGAAGTGTTTTCAATAATAGACAGGAGGCGTGACTATGACATTTAAAATCGGTTTGTGCCAGATGGCAGGTTCTCTCAAAGAGGATATATCAGAGAACAAAAAAGAAACGTGGGCAAAGGCGGAGCAGATGATAAGAGAGGCAGCCTCAAACGGCGCTCAGATAATAGCGCTTCCGGAAATGTGGAACTGCCCGTATTCAAATGACTTTTTCAGGGCATACTCTGAAAGTGCGGACGGAGAAACCGCAGGCAGAATGTCAGAACTTGCAAAGGAACTTTCGGTATACCTTATCGGAGGCTCAATACCTGAGCTTGACAATGACAGAGTTTACAACACCTGCTTTGCATTTGACAGACAGGGACAGATTATAGGCAGACACCGCAAGGCGCATCTGTTTGATATAGATGTCAAAGGCGGTATCAGATTTATGGAGTCCGACACACTGACTGCGGGAGATACCGCCACCGTAATAGATACCGAATACGGCAAAATAGGGATAGCAATATGCTATGACGTGAGATTTCCGGAGCTTTTCAGAAAAATGACTCTTGACGGCGCGCGGATGGTATTCCTGCCTGCCGCATTCAACCTTACGACAGGTCCTGCCCACTGGGATCTTACCATGAGAGCAAGAGCTCTTGACAACCAGATATACTTTGCGGCAATATCTCCTGCAAGATGTATGGAGGGCGTATATCAGGCATACGGCTACAGCTGCGTGACAACACCATGGGCAGAGTTTGCAGCCAGAGCAGAAACAGAGGAAACCATTATATATGCCGATATTGATTTTGACTATGAGGACAGCATAAGAGACCAGCTTCCTCTGTTAAAGCACAGAAGACCGCAGCTTTATTAGTTCGCAGTTGCGGTAGCTGCATTATTACTATGTTTATTTTGTCAGATAATATTAGATATTTGTAAAAAAGGCTTTAACAATATTGTTATATGGTTTATAATTCAAAGAGTATTAAATTTATTATTCTATTGAGGAGGAACAATATGAAAAAATTACTTGCAGTATTATTATGCGTAGCAATGCTGTTTGCTTTCACTGCTTGTGGCGGCAATGACGCAGAGACTACAGACTACAAGGTTGCAATGATTACTGACTACGGTGATATTACTGATGAATCATTCAACCAGACAACTTATGAGGCTTGCAAGGCTTTCTGTGAAGAGAACAGTCTTGAGTTCAACTACTTCAAGCCTGCAGGAGACAACACTGCAGACAGAGTATCAATGATCGATTCTGCTGTATCAGAGGGTTACAATGTTATCGTAATGCCGGGCTATGCATTTGGCGGCGCTATCGTAGAAGCTGCTCCAAACTATCCTGACGTTAAATTCATCGCACTCGACGTTGCAAAGGGCGACCTTCTTGAGGCTGCTGTTGCTGCAAAGGGCGAAAAATACGACTACAATCCTGACAACTGGGAACTTGCAGACTACTTTGATATGTCAAACGTATACTGCGTAGTATACCAGGAAGAGCTTGCAGGTTATATGGCAGGCTATGCTGCAGTTAAGCTTGGATACACTGACTTAGGATTCCTTGGCGGAATGGCTGTTCCTGCAGTAGTTCGTTACGGACAGGGCTTCGTACAGGGTGTTGACGCTGCTGCTGTAGAATTAGGCAAAGACGTAGAAGTTAAATACGTATACGGCGGACAGTTCCAGGGTGATGCAGACATCACATCAGTAATGGATACATGGTACAAGGCAGGCACAGAAGTCGTATTTGCATGCGGCGGCGGAATCTATACATCAGCAGCAGAAGCTGCAGTTAAAGTTGACGGCAAGATCATCGGTGTTGACACAGACCAGCAGCCTGTAATCGACAAAAAGTACGGCGAAGGTATCACAGTTACATCAGCTATGAAGGGCCTTTACCCTGCAACTTATGACACTCTCAAGGACGTTGTATTAAACGGAAACTGGGACAAATACGCAGGACAGATTGCAACACTTGGAATCATTTCAGATGAACCGTCAGAAAACTATGTTCAGATTCCTGACTCAACTCAGTTCAATGATGACTTCACAGCAGACGACTACAAGGCACTGGTTGCTAAGTTAAACTCAGGCGAAATCAAAGTTGACAATGACATTACAAAAGAATTCCAGGGTGAAAAGACTAAGGTTGATTACCAGGGACAGATTAAGGGTTAATTGATTGCCAGCAACAGGGATGTCATACGGCATCCCTGATTTTTGTTTTGACAGGCAAACGCAATAATTTATATATTTTTTCTAATTTTATTTGAGGAGGTGGAGCCTTTGGATCAGCAATATGCGATTGAGATGCTGCATATAACCAAGCGATTTCCGGGAATTATCGCAAACGATGATATCACACTGCAGCTCAAAAAAGGCGAGATCCACGCACTGCTTGGAGAAAACGGTGCAGGAAAATCAACACTTATGAGCGTGCTCTTCGGACTTTATCAGCCTGAGGAGGGCGAAATTCACAAGGACGGCGTGAAAGTCGAGATAAACGACCCTAATGATGCCAATGATCTTGGCATAGGTATGGTACATCAGCACTTCAAACTGGTTGAATGCTTTACGGTGCTGGACAATATCATACTGGGGGTTGAGCCGTGCAAAAAAGGCTTTCTGCAAAAAGCAGAGGCCAGAAAGAAAGTAATGGAAATTTCAGAGAAGTACGGTCTTCTCGTTGACCCTGACGCATATATAGAGGACATTACAGTAGGTATGCAGCAGAGAACGGAAATTCTCAAGATGCTCTACAGGGACAATGAAATACTGATATTTGACGAACCTACAGCAGTACTTACACCGCAGGAAATAGAAGAGCTTATGCAGATAATGAAAAACCTTGCGGCAGAGGGCAAGTCCATTCTGTTCATATCACACAAGCTGAACGAGATAATGGAGGTTGCCGACAGATGTACGGTTCTCAGAAAAGGCAGATATATAGGAACTGTAGATATCGAAAACACAAACAAGGAAGAACTTTCAAGAATGATGGTAGGCAGAGATGTTCAGTTTGCGGTGGACAAAAAACCTGCGCAGCCGGGAGAGGTTGTTCTTGAAATTAAAAATATGAGCGTTGCAAGCAAGCTTCACAAAAACGACGCGGTCAAAAACGTATCTCTTGAAGTCAGAGCCGGAGAAATCGTCTGCATTGCAGGTATCGACGGCAACGGTCAGACGGAATTTGTATACGGAGTTACAGGGCTTGAAAGCGTTTCAGGCGGCAAAATCACTCTTTGCGGAGAGGATATAACCGACCTTTCCATAAGGAAGCGCAATCAGAAGATGAGCCATATTCCTGAGGACAGACACAAGCACGGTCTTGTGCTTGACTATACACTTGAGGAGAATATGATCCTCGAAAGATATTTTGAACCGGAGTTTGTATCAAAGGCAGGCTTTATCAAAAAAGACAATATGAGAGCCTATGCGGAGAAGCTTATTAACGAATACGATGTGCGTTCGGGTCAGGGACCTGTTACAAAGGCAAGAAGTATGTCGGGAGGCAACCAGCAGAAAGCTATCGTTGCAAGAGAAATGGACAAGAAACCGTCACTGCTTGTTGCGGTTCAGCCGACAAGAGGCCTTGACGTAGGCGCCATAGAATTTATACACAAGCGTATTGTTGAACAGAGAGATGCAGGCGCTGCAGTGCTTCTGGTTTCTCTGGAACTTGATGAGGTAATGAGCGTTTCCGACAGAATACTCGTAATGTACGAGGGCGAAATAGTAGGAGAGCTTGATCCTAAAAAGACGACAGTTGAAGAACTCGGCCTTTATATGGCGGGAGCAAAGAAGGAGGGCAGAGCGTAATGAAAGAAAAATTACACACGTTAGTTAAAACTGATGCTGCCCAGTCGGTAATATCCTCGCTTCTGTGCATACTGGGAGGCCTTATTATCGGATTTATAGCGCTTCTGATTATTAATCCGGCAGGAGCTCTTGAGGGTATTTTAGACATTATCAAGAACTTCTGGAACTATCCTAATCCGGCAGTTGCATTCAAATATTTCGGAAGCACGCTGGTAAAGACAGCGCCTTTGATTATGTGCTCGCTGTCAATACTTTTCTGCTACAAGGTGGGACTTTTCAACATCGGAGCATCAGGGCAGTATGCAGCAGGCGCAGGTCTTGCACTGTTTGCGGCGCTGGCATGGGGAATGCCCTGGTGGATATGCATGCTGCTTGCAATGATAGGCGGCAGCATACTTGGCTGCATCAGCGGAATACTCAAGGCGTACTGCAATGTTAACGAGGTTATCTCAGGCATTATGCTCAACTGGATTATTCTCTATGCAATGAATATGCTGCTTACAAAGGTAAAAGAGGACGCAAGCCCGTATACACTCAATGTGGCAAGCTACAACAGGGGAGCGATTATACCTTCCCTCGGTCTTGACAAGCTGTTTGCAAACAACTATGTTACGATAGCAATACCTCTTGCAGTAATATTTGCAATAGTAATCTGGGTAATTCTCAGCAAGACAAAGCTGGGTTATGAATTAAAGGCTACAGGCTTTAACAAAAACGCTGCCAGATACTGCGGTATGGCAGAAAAAAGAAATATAATACTTACCCTTGTAATAGGTGGAGCGCTTGCAGGTCTTGGCGCATCAATGCTGTATCTGACAGGCTATGAACAGTGGAACTGTTCACTGTCATCGGTTCCTGCAATGGGCTTTAACGGAATTTCGGCGGCATTCCTTGGCTGCCTGAACCCTATAGGAAGTATTTTCTCATCATTCTTCATACAGCATATTACAGTAGGCGGCTCATATCTTGACAAGGCTATCTACTGTACGCAGATTTCAGACCTGATTTCAGCTATAATTATTTATCTGTGCGGCTTCGTACTGTTTATGAAATACGTTATGAACTCGCGTATAGCCAGAAAAGAAGAGAAAAAAGCTGAGGCTGAAGATAAGAAAGGAGGCGAAGCTTAATGGAATTACTCATTCAATACACATTACTTTATGCTTCCGTACTTATACTGGTAGCCCTTGGAGGCTGTTTCTCAGAGCACTCGGGTGTTATCAATCTGGGTCTTGAGGGTATTATGGTTATAGGAGCGCTTGGCGGAGCACTTACAATGAGCGTGTTCCAGAAAAGCTTTCCTGACGCTTCGGCATTTTCGATAATAATATCGGTAGTGCTGGTGGCTGTTATCTTCGGAATAATATATTCGCTGCTGCTTGCGGTTGCCTGCGTCAACTTCAATGCCGACCAGACGATCATAGGTACTGCGCTGAATATACTCGGAGTAGCTCTTGCGACTGTAATAGTTAAAGCTATAAATACAGCGGCAGATCCTAACAATGTATCTTCTGTTATTGAATATGTAAATGCCAAAAAAGCATTTATCATCAATGTGGGCGGCATGCAGCTAAACTGGTTTATGATAATAACCGCGCTGATACTTGTGGCTGCATATATCACGCTTTACAAGACAAGACTGGGCTTAAGACTTATGGCGTGCGGAGAACACCCGCAGGCTGCGGACAGCGTTGGAATCAGCGTATACAAGATGAGATATATCGGCGTAATGATTTCAGGAGCGCTGGGCGGTCTTGGCGGTATCGTATATATTACGGCAGGCGTAAGCGAATGGAAATTTGAATACGGCGTTGCGGGATTTGGTTTCCTTGCGCTGGCAGTAATGATATTCGGTCAGTGGAAGCCTACCAGAATTGCGCTGGCTGCGCTGCTGTTCGGATTTTTCAGAGCGCTTTCAAATGTATACACCGGATTCTCATTTATGGTGGCGCTCAATCTGCCTAGCGGAGTATACAATATGATGCCTTATGTTATATCACTTCTGGTGCTTGCATTTACATCAAAGAAATCAAGAGCGCCAAAGGCGGAGGGTATTCCTTACGACAAGGGGCAGAGATAATATTATATAGAAGTTAGTAAAACGATTACAGCAGAAGAAGCAGTGTATGCAGGGATGTGTATGCTGCTTTTATATTCTTGAATTGCAAAACGGAAAAATATGCTAAAAAAATCAGCAAATTAGTAGCTACAAGAAACAAAAAACAAGAAAAAGCATAAAACATTGATAATAACCTGCGTTGGTATATAATATAGATCTACTTGAGACAGGATATGATTTTGATGAAAAAAATACTTAGACTCCAGAGCGCGCTTTTAAAGGGAATTGACAAATATGAGAAGCTGGTTCCCGAAAGAGATCATTTTATCGACTGGGAGAGAGTTCATATAACAAGCTGCGCCAAAATAGGGTATATGATGGCAGAAAAACGGGGAGTTGGCCCTATACTTGCTGCGACTGTTTTCCTGTCATGATTACGGCAGAGTAATAACCGGCAAACAGCCGGGACATGCAGAAGCCGGCTATGAACCTGTGCAGGTGTTCCTCAAAAACACAGGTCTGTTTAATGACGACGAAATCAGCCGGATTGCAATAGCTGTCAAAAACCACAGCAAAAAGGCTGAGGTAGGAAGTCCGCCGGAGGAAATCGTAAAGGACGCAGACGTGCGGGACTTTTATCAGTACGGATATGATTTTGCCCGCAAAGAGCAGCAGGACAGACTTGAAGTCATACTGAGCCACAAGGTAAGCGGACTTAAATTCTCTGAATAGATGCAGGTAAAATGATTGAATTAAGGTTCTTAAAAATCCTGAAATTATTTTAAGGTGTTAAGTAAAAGTGCTTGACACCTTGTTTTTGTATGATATAATATACTGGTATCAAGCTATAATACTTGATACGAAAGGAGAGGCATATATGTTTGATAAAATCACAGAAGTAAGTCTGCTTTATGATTTTTACGGACAGCTTCTTTCAAAGAGACAGCAGGAAGTAATGAGCCTGTATTATGAGGAAAACCTGTCCTTATCAGAGATTGCGGAGGAGTTTTCAATATCCAGACAGGGAGTGCACGATGCTCTCAAAAACGCAGAGAAATCCCTGCACCAGTATGAGGCTAAGCTGGGACTTGTCAGCAGATTCGAAAACAGCCGTCGCGCTGTTGAGATGATTGACAGACAGATTGAAGCCGTTATAGATAAGAACAGAGACAACAGCGATCTTGTCAGCAGTCTTGCAGAGATAAGATCAGTAATTGATGAGATGGAGCAGTAATATGGCATTTGAAGGTTTATCGGAAAAACTGCAGGGAGTCTTTAAGGGACTCAAAGGCAAAGGAACCTTATCCGAAGCGGATATCAACAATGCAATAAGACAGATAAAGCTTGCTCTGCTTGAGGCAGACGTAAACTTCAAGGTTGTAAAGGAATTCGTTGCAACTATCAAGGAAAAGGCGCTGGGCGAAGAGGTAATCAAAAGCGTAACCCCGGGTCAGCAGATAGTCAAAATCGTAAATGACGAGCTGGCGGCGCTTATGGGCGGAGCCGGAAGCAAGCTGACATATTCACCGAGAGGATTTACCGTATATATGATGGTCGGTCTTCAGGGTACAGGTAAGACAACCACCTGCGGCAAGCTGGCAAACTACCTCAAAAAAGAGGGCAAGAAACCGATGCTCTGCGCGTGCGACGTGTACAGACCTGCGGCGATAGACCAGCTTGAGGTTGTAGGCAGCAGCATAGATGTTCCCGTATATGTGAACAGAGACAGCAAGAAACCCGAAAAAATCGCAATGGAAGCAGTTAAGCAGGCTGAGATTAAGGGCTACGATGTCCTTATAGTCGATACGGCCGGCAGACTTCAGATAGATGAAGAGCTTATGGAAGAGCTTGTCAGGATCAAAAAAGAGATTAAACCTCACGAGATACTTCTGGTTCTGGACGCGCTTACAGGTCAGGACGCCGTAAATGCGGCAGAGGGCTTTAACGATAAGCTGGGCGTTGACGGTATCATCATGACCAAGCTTGACGGCGATGCCAGAGGCGGCGCGGCGCTTTCAGCCAAAAAGGTTACAGGCAAGCCTATCAAATTCATAGGTACAGGCGAGAAATTCGATGCGCTGGAGCCTTTCCACCCTGAGAGAATGGCAAGCCGTATACTCGGCATGGGAGATATAGTTTCCCTCGTTGAGAGAGCGCAGGACGCCATAGACGAGGAAAAAGCAGCCAAGCTTGAAGAACGAATCAGAAAAAACGCTTTCACTTTGGAGGACTTCTTAGACCAGATGGGTCAGATTAAAAATATGGGCGGCATAGGCGGCATGCTTGATATGATGCCGGGAATATCCGCCAAGCAGAAACAGGAAGTTGACATGGAAAAAGCCGAGAAAGAATTCGTTCAGATGGAGGCTATTATCCTTTCAATGACCAAACAGGAAAGAGATAACCCGTCAATACTTAATTCCAGCAGAAGAAAACGTATTGCGGCAGGCAGCGGACAGACCGTTGCAAAGGTAAACAGCCTTATCAAGAGGTATGAGGATACCAAAAAAATGATGAAGAGGTTTACGGGAGGCAAATTCAAGAGAAAAGGCGCCTTCAAGGGAATGTTTTAGTTCAAAAACTTAAACAGTTTTAGATATATTCAAACAGTTAATATTTAGGAGGAAATTATAATGGTAAAGATCAGATTAAAGAGAATGGGAGCTCACAAGAAGCCTTTTTACAGAATAGTTGTTGCAGATTCAAGAACACCTAGAGACGGCAGATTCATAGAAGAAATCGGTTACTACAACCCTATGACAGAGCCTAAGGAAATCAAAATCAACGAAGAAGCTGCAGCTAAGTGGCTTTCAAACGGTGCGCAGCCGACAGAAACAGTAAAAAAATTATTCAAGAACTCCGGAATTATTAAGTAAGGAAGCGGTGAGTATATAATGGTTAAACTGGTAGAGGTGATTGCAAAATCACTCGTAGAGAACCCAGATGCCGTTGAAGTTACAGAAAAAGCCGGAAAAAATTCTACAATGGTAATTGAGCTTAAAGTTGCGCCGGAGGATATGGGCAAGGTTATAGGCAAACAGGGTAGAATTGCAAAAGCATTAAGAAGCGTTGTAAAGGCAGCGGCAACTAAGGCAAACAAAAAAGTAGTCGTGGAAATTGTTCAGTAAGCAGGACGCGGCATTAATTATGGCACATATATCAGAGACCGGTATATGTGCCTGTATACTATGTGGGGATTATTATGAAAAAAATAAAGATAGGGCAGATTACAGGAGCCGTAGGACTTAAAGGCGAGTTTAAGGTTTACGACTACGGCGAAGATGTTTCAAGATACAGAAACTTTGAAACAGTGTATATAGGGGATACGGAATACAGTCTCAAATCAGCCAGAACTCAGAAGAATATGGCTGTACTGCTGCTTGAGGGAATAGACAGCAGAGACAAAGCGGAGAAGCTGAGAGGAAAAGACCTTTACATAGACGAGGCGCAGCTTCCCAAGCTTCCCGAGGGCGTTTACTATATCAAAGACCTTATAGGCTTTGACGTGGTATCAGATGAGGGAGCGCATATAGGTACCCTTGAGGATATATTAAAAAACACAGCGCAGCCTCTCTACAAGGTTAAAACAGACAGCGGCAGCGTATATATTCCGGGTGTGGACGAATATATACTTGATACGGATATTGCAGGCAAAACAATAAAAGTGAAATTAATCGAAGGACTTTTGGACCTATGAAAATAGATATACTTACGCTGTTTCCCGAAATGTTTGTACCGGTTACAACATCAAGCATACTGGGACGGGCAGCCGAAAAAAACCTTATAGATATCAGACTTACAGATATCAGAGAATATACGAAGAACAAGCATCGCAAGGTGGACGACTATCCGTTCGGCGGAGGACAGGGCATGGTAATGATGCCCCAGCCTATATTCGATGCGCTGAGAGGCATTAAGGCAGAGGGCAAAAAAATCCTGTATATGTCTCCGAGAGGCAGGGTGCTTGACAAGGCCAAAATACAGGAGCTGTCACAGCTTTCCGAGCTTGTGATACTATGCGGCCATTATGAGGGAGTTGACCAGAGAGTTATAGATTACTGGGATATGGAGGAGGTTTCCATCGGAGACTATATACTTACAGGCGGAGAGCTTCCTGCTATGGTCCTTGTAGACTCTGTGGCAAGGCTCATTCCGGGAGTCCTGTCGGGGGAGGATTCTGCGATGGAGGAATCGGTATATTCTGGGCTTTTAGAGTATCCGCAGTATACTCAGCCAAGAGAATACGAGGATATACCGGTGCCCGAGGTTCTGCTGTCGGGTCATCACAAAAACATAGACCTGTGGAGATTTGAAAAATCGCTTGAGCTTACAAGAGACGTAAGACCGGATATGTTTGAAACATATTGCAGGGAGAGCGCCTCAGAGCTTGACAAAGCGCAAAAAAAGATACTTCAAAAAGTTACAGATGAGAAATAACGGATACATCAGCCGCTTCTGTGTGAGAGGCTGATGTTTTTGTGTAAATATTGAATTAAAAGAATTGAAATATACACTATATTGTAGTAAAATTACCTAGAGGTATACTTATGACTAAGCCAAAAAAGAAAAACAGATTTATTTATTTATATATACTCATAGTTCTGGCTTTGTGCTTTGTTATCTATCTGCTTCCGAAGCTTTCGGACACAATGACCAAGACAGTGATTGCAGAGTACGGTACAATGGAGCTTTCAGATGAGGTTCAGTGCTACGCGGCCAGAAACGAGAAAGTATATACGGCAGGCAGCGGCGGACAGACAGAGTACCTCATTGACGAAGGAGAGAAAGTACGCAAGGGCACCAGAGTCCTCAAGGTATCCGGCGGCAGCGCGGGAGAGCCGGGAGACAAATACACTTCGGTGCTTGAGAGACTGGGTAGCGGAGCCAGACAGTCAGACAGCTATATCACCGCAACAAACGGAGTAATCAGCTACTATATAGACGGATACGAGAGCGCCTTTACCCACAAGAAGATTAAAAAAATGACCTTTGATCAGGTTAAGGACATACAAAACGACTATATGGATCTGTCCCGCAAATCAGTTCTTGCCGGTGAGCCTGTCTACAAGCTCTACAAAAACGAGAAATGGTATATGGTTTTCTGGACAGACGAGGAATCGGCCTCCGATTACGAAAAAGGCAGGTCTGTTACAGTCAGACTCAAGGACGGTGAGATCGAAGCGGACATCGAAAGCGTCACTCAGCAGGAGGACAAGTTCAGAGTGATACTTGTAAGCAACAGGTATTATAAATCGCTTGCCAGCTTCAGAACCGAAACCGCAACTGTCATAACTCACACATGCTCCGGTCTTATTCTGGAGAACAGCTGTATCACAGAGGACGGCGGACAGAAAGGAGTCTATGTCAGAAACACTGCCGGAGAATATGTATTCAAGCCGGTGCAGATACTTCTGCAGGGCAAAAAAGAATCGGTTCTGACGGCAGGACAGTATTATGATAATGACGGCAATGCGGTATCGACCATAGAAATCTATGACGAGGTACTGAGAAACCCGTAATAAAATGAAAGGAAGTGCGTTTAAGTGGGAAACATCAGAGAAAACATAGACGCGGTTAACAGGATTAAGGGAGAAGCGGCTGTCAGATCCGGCAGGAACGCCGAGGACGTGCTGCTTTGCGCGGTTACCAAGACAAGAACTGCAGAGGAGATTAACGAAGCCATAGACGCAGGCATTACGGATATAGGCGAAAACAAAGTCCAGGAGATAATGGACAAGTTCGACAGCGTCAAGCCTGTCAGATGGCACCTTATAGGGCATCTTCAGACCAACAAGGTTAAATATATAATTGATAAGGTTTCAATGATTCATTCAGTTGACTCACTGCATCTGGCGCAGGAAATCGACAAGCGCGCCGCGCAGCACAGCATTACCATGGATATACTTATTCAGGTAAACTCTGCGCAGGAGGAGAGCAAGTTCGGTATCAGCACAGACGAGACAGAGGGAATGATAAGGGATATACTTGACAAATGCCCTAATCTCAGACTCAGAGGCCTTATGTGCATTGCACCGTTTGCGGAGAATCCTGAAGATGTGAGAGTTTATTTTGCCCAGGTCAAAAAACTGTATGACGAATACGGCAGCATAGAGCATAAAAATCTCGATTTTAAATATTTATCGATGGGAATGTCCCACGATTACGAAGTTGCAATTTTAGAAGGATCTAATCTCATCAGAGTCGGAACTGCGATATTTGGTGAAAGAGACTACAGCAAAAAATTATAGGAGGACAATATGGGTTTTGTAGACAAATTTAAGGATCTTGTAGGTATTGAGGATTTTGATGAAGAGGAAATCACAGAAGAAGAAATAAGAGAAGCTGAGAGCAGAATGGAAAGAAGAGAGGCGCAGCCCCGCACTTCATTTGAGCCTCGCAGAAACGAAATAAAAGAAAGCAAGGTGGTTAATATGCAGAAGGGAACTACTGTAAACACACATCCGTTCAAGATGGTTGTTTTAGAGCCAAAGGGATTTGAAGAGGCTCCTAAGCTTGTGGATAATCTCAAGAGCAGAAAACCTGTTATAGTTAATCTCGAAAGACTTGAGTCGGACACAGCAAGAAAAATATTCGACTTTTTAAGCGGAGCAACATATGCCCTTAACGGCAATGTTCAAAAAGTTGCAAACAATATATTTGTATTTGCTCCTGAGAATGTGGATATCAATTCAAGCGTTGAGCACAAAGGCTTTGAATTTGGCAGCCAGCTCAAAAGATAAGGAGCAGGAATGGTATTACTGGGAAAAGCAATAATAATTGTTTCTAATATTCTGTTCGGACTTTTGGTTGTCAGAGCGCTCTGCTCATGGCTTATGGGCAGCGGCAAATCCTGGGTTCAGACCATATACAGAATATCGGCAGGCCTTACAGAGTTTCTCGTAGCGCCATGCAGAAAAATAACATCGAAATTCAGCGGCGGTATGTTTGACTGGTCACTGCTTTTAGCGTGCCTTGTTATTATGCTGGCAAGAGACATACTCCTGAGAGTCGTAATGATGCTGTCATAACAGAAAGGATATATAATGATTACACCTGTTGACATAGAACAAAAAGAATTTACAAGAGGCGTCAGAGGATACAAGGAGGAGGAAGTGGATACATTCCTCAACCTTATAATTCTCGAAATGGAAAACCTCATCAGAACAAACAGAGAGCTCTCTGAAGAAAACAGCAAGCTGAAGGACGAGCTTGCCACCAGCAGAAACACAGAGAGCGAGGTTTTAGAGACCCTTGAAACAGCCAAAAGGCTTATGAGCGAAATCTCGGCAAGCGCCGAAAAGCGTGCAGAGGTGCTTCTCAAAAATGCAGAGCTTGACGCGGACCTTATCAGACGTGAGGCCAGAGAAACCTCCGAAAGATTTATGGACGAAAGCAAGAGCATAAGAACCAGAGTTTCGGCGCTCAGGGAGAAATACAGAAATCTTCTCGAAGCGGAGCTTGAAAGATTTGATATGCTCAGCGCTGATATTTTCACAGAGGCAGACGATTTAGTCAAGAGCCTGCCGGAAGAAAAAGAAACCCTCAGAACAGGCAGGGCAGGAGATACAGCGGATAAGGCTGATATATCCAAAACCATGATTAATATTAGATAAGAGGAGCAGGGGCGTTTTTGCCCCGTATTTTCTATGTATTTGATTTTAATAATTGCAGGAACCGTTGTTTTTGACCAGCTTGTCAAGCATATAGTTTCAGGCGCTATGATAGAGGGTCAGACAATTCCGGTGATAAACAACTTTTTTCATATAACATACATTCACAATGACGGCGCGGCCTTTGGAATTATGGCAGGCAAGGCCATATTTCTTATAGGGCTTCCCGCTCTTATGATGATAGCCGGGATAGTAATACTCGTCCTGTACCGAAAACGGCTGGACAGACTTGTACTCATATCCATAGCCCTCATTACAGGAGGCGGCATAGGCAATCTGATTGACCGCAGCCTCTACGGATATGTTATAGATTTTATTGACTTTAAAATATGGAATCCCATATTCAATATAGCGGATATAGCGGTATGCGCAGGCTGCGGACTTCTCATACTCTATCTGCTGGTTATAGACGGTAGGAAAAATGGAAAACCTGATAAAAATAACAGTTGAAGATGATATGAAGGGCAGCAGAATTGATGCTGCTCTTGCCGGTATCGTGCAGAATCTTTCAAGAAGCGCAGTCCAGAAACTTATAGAGCAGGGCAGCGTCAGCGTAAACGGACAGACATGCACGGAAAAAAAACGAAAAATTGAAGCCGGCGACCTTGTGGAAGTTCTGGTGCCGGAGCCTGAGGAGCTTGATGTTGCAGCCGAAAACATACCTCTTGACATAGTTTATGAAGATGACGATGTGCTGGTTGTAAACAAGCCCAAGGGAATGGTGGTTCACCCTGCGGCAGGCAACTGCACAGGCACGCTGGTTAATGCCGTAATGTATCACTGCAAAGGCAGACTGTCGTCTATCAACGGAGTTATAAGGCCGGGAATTGTGCACAGAATAGACAAGGACACCAGCGGACTGCTTATGATAGCCAAAAACGACGAGGCTCACAAAAGCCTTGCCGCGCAGCTCGAAAAGCATACGATTAAAAGATCCTATCAGGCTATAGTATATAACAATTTTACAGAAGACGAGGGAGTAATTGACGCTCCCATAGGCAGAGATCCGTCAAACAGACTCAGACAGGCTGTTACATACAGCAATTCCAAGGAAGCGTATACGACCTACAGAGTGCTTGAGAGGTTCGGCAGATTTACCCTCATAGAAGCGGTACTCAAAACCGGCAGGACGCATCAGATAAGAGTCCATATGGCATATATAAAACACCCGCTTTTAGGAGATATTGTATATGGGCCTAAAAAGCCTCTCTACGGCGCGCAGGGGCAGATGCTCCATGCCAAAACTCTGGGATTTGTACACCCGTCGACTGGAGAATATATGGAGTTTGACAGCGAGCTTCCCGAAGAATTTCAGTCGATACTCGAAAAGCTGAGGAGGGAGAGATAATATGGCCAAAAGAACCTTTAAGGGCGGAGCGATGCTTAATCCCGTTCCTGCGGTAATGGTAAGCTGCGGCAGCAGGAAACCCAATATCATTACAATTGCATGGACAGGCATAGTAAACTCAAATCCGCCGATGACATATATATCGGTCAGAAAAGAACGGTATTCACATAACATAATTAAAAGCACAGGAGAATTTGTAATAAACCTGTGCAGTGAGGAACTGGCATTTGCAACGGATTTTTGCGGTGTCAGATCCGGCCGTGACACAGACAAATTCAAAGAGATGAAGCTGACACCCGAAAAATCACAGCTCGTCAGGTGTCCGATGATTAAAGAATCGCCTGTCAATATAGAATGCCGGGTGCGTGAGATAATAGAGCTTGGCAGCCACGATATGTTTATCGCAGACATTCTCAAGGTTCACGTCGATGAGCAGTATATAGACCAGGCAGACCGCATCAGGCTGGACAAGGCATCGCTTGTGGCATACAATCACGGCGAGTACTTCGGGCTTAAACGTCAGCCTATCGGTAAATTCGGTTTTTCTGTGATGAAGCCAAAGACCAGAAAACGAATTAACCGTGAAAAACAAGGGGGAAATCGCCGAACCGGCATTAGAAAGTACTAGCTAGCTGGATTGCAAAGCCGTCCCGAATGATTTTTTATAGTGAACTATCCCGACTTTCGCTTCGCTTAGAAGTCGGAGCTTCCTGCTTCAACCACTACTGCCCGGCTGATACCTTACGGCATCGACAGGTCTGATGCAGTGTCCGCAGGCGTTGGGTTCGGCCAGTTCCTGGCCTACCATGTGTTTATCGCAATTCATCCCGCCACCTGTAGAGGTGGGGGATTTCTTGCTCACGGCGTGTTAAAAGTTTTCTTTTAAAAAATGGGCGCAGTTGTCACAGATATATTCGCCCTTAAAAGCAATTTCTCCATAGTTTGCGCCGCAAATGCAGCATATTTTGTTCATTTTCTTCTCCTTAGAGATTATTTGCCGGTTCAGCGATAAATCTAAAATAATATATTATCAGAGGCAGTTCAATAGCAGCGGCGTTAAACGGTCTCCTGATGTAATAACTTGGATTTTTAATGTTATGAAATGAAAGGAACTTGAGCTATGAACAGAGAAATAACCATTAAATCCTCACTTGACGGCCTTAAAGCATATGAGCTTTTCTGCAGTGACCCGAAATATATAATGTGCTGCGTGCACGGCATAGGCGAATACTTTCTCAGATATGAAAGAATGGCGGGCATACTTGAAGAATACGGAATTAAAATGATAGGTATGGATTTAAGAGGTCATGGAGCCACAGAGGGCAAACCGGGACACTGCGCGCCGAGAACCGATGTGCTTTCGGACATAGACGGCATGCTGGAATATGCAATGGAGCATTATCCGGATAAACCTGTTATTCTCTATGGACACAGTATGGGAGGCAATATCGGTCTTGATTACAGATACAGAGGCAGGCTCAACGGAGTGCCGTCGGCTTATGTCATATCGGCGCCGTGGATTAAGCTTGTAAGACCTGTTACAGGGGCTTTGTATCATACGGTAAACTTTATGTCAAAGCTTTTGCCGTCGCTTACCATAGGCTCTGATATAGACGAAACCATACTGGGAAATCCAAAGCTTGTGACAGGCTATAACGATGATCCTATGACCCACAACAAAATAAGTCTGCAGACGGCTATAGAGGGCTTTTCAATAGGCAACGCTCTTTATGACGGCAAATGGGAGAAAAAAGGCAGAGGCTGTGAAAAGCCGCTGCTGCTGATGCATGGCGATTCCGACAAAATATGTGATGTAAACGGCTCCAGAAAACTTGCGGCAAACGAGGGCGATATATGCACCTATGTGGAATGGCCGGGTCTTTATCATGAAATCCACAACGGCGGACCTGAAAGCACAGGTGAAGAGGTAATAAACAAAATAGGACAGTGGATAACCGAAACAGTAAGATAAGAGGTGTTATAATGGGTAAAAAGAAAATATACGGAATTAAACGTGAAATAATATTTATGGCAATAGCCCTTATAATTATGGGAATAGTCTTCGTTATATTCCCGGCAGCCAGCGCCGTAACCATATGCTATATAATAGCGGCGGCTCTGTGTGTATGGGGAATTACAAGACTTGCGGGATATTTCAGAACCAGCCGTTTCAATATCTTCGGCTCCTACGGACTTGTACAGGGAGCAGTCCTTATAGCAGGCGGCATATTCATATTCATAAAACCTGAATTTCTTGCAGGCTTTATAGTTACGATCATCGGAATTATAATGCTTGCTGACGGAGTTCTGAAGATACAGTATGCTGTTGATCTTCTCAGGATTAAAGGTCAGGGCTGGTGGATTATACTCCTTACAGCAATCATAATGGCGGCAGCAGGCATAGTTGTACTGTTCAATCCTTTTGCAAGCGCTGTTGCGCTTATGACCTTTGCAGGCATCTTCCTCATTGCAGACGGTATTGCCGACATAATATCCCTGCTGTATATTTCAAGAAAAATAAGCAGGCTCAAAAAAGCCATGGAAGAAAAGGCTGACGATATCATAGACGTTGACTTTGTGGAAAAATAGCAACCTTGATCAGGGACTCTCCGGAGTCCTTTTTCAGTGCGCCAAAACAGGAAACGGGCTTTTCTTAATGAAATATCCGGATAAAGGATATATGCTTAATGCAATTGATGTGGTTGATTTACATAAAAAAATCTTGTTTAAGGCAAAAAAACTAACCAATGGTTAATATCTTTTTTGAAAAAAATATTATATAATCCCTTGACAAAGGTAATTTAAAGGGAAGGAGGGGCATCAGATAAGCAGACTGGTAAGGTACAGAGGATAAATTAACTTAGTAAAGGAGGAATTATATAGTGAAAAAGAGATTATTCAGCATACTCCTGTCCATATGTATGGTATTAACAATGATACCGATGGCAGGTGGGGGGGGTGTTTGCACAGACAACTAAAACAACTGAACATAAACATTGTGTTTGTGGTGCAGTACATCAGACGATAGGTAATCATACAGCAGAAGATGCAGAAGAGAAAACATTTATAGAATGGACAGATACACTTGCAAAAGAACAGAATGGAGATGGTAAAACTGCAAGTAATTCATTGCCAGCAGAAACAGGAAATTATTATCTGACAGAGAATGTTACAGTGGACGGAATATGGAAGCCTGCTGATGGTACTGTACTGTGCCTGAATGGTAAGATGATTACAGGAGATGAAGTCAATTATGTAATATACATAACAAACGGCAGATTTGATTTAACTGACTGCAGCCGTAATACCGGA
Source organism: uncultured Clostridia bacterium (assembly GCA_934256595.1). Taxonomy (GTDB): domain Bacteria; phylum Bacillota; class Clostridia; order Peptostreptococcales; family Anaerovoracaceae; genus UMGS973. Next base: position 2,486 of record CAKQOW010000002.1, on the reverse strand, counting down.
AGTATTGCATATGGTGGTGGAGGAGTGTTCGTTGGCAACGAAAAGACTTTTAATATGTATGCCGGTATTATCAGAAACTGCATCGGCAGAGGACTTGTGATACGTGGAACTGCCAATATGTATGACGGCGTTATAAAAGAGAACGGCGGAGGAGTATATATGGGTCCTGAGCGGTACAGTGGTAATTTTAACATGTACGGCGGAAGCATTATAAGGAATAGAGCAGACTCTTTGGGAGCCGGGGTATATATTCTTGCTGGAACATTCGAAGTCAGCGGTAATGTGCAGATAATAGGAAATTTAAATGGTAATGCGGTTAGGAATTTATTTAATTACACTAGCACCCCAATTACTATTGGTGAAGGCGGGCTTGGTAAAGATGCAAAGATAGGTGTTTTCTATATGTCAAATGCAGGAACCGGACTTAAATCAATTACAAATGAAAATGAAACAGACTATAGCGAGTATTTTATGTCAGATGATGCATCATATAAAATTCGCTATACTGATGATAATAAAATAGACGTTAGCCAATTATCGACACAGACAGGTTTTGATTTTGCTTCTAAAACTTTGGATAAACAGTATGGTGACAGTGTTGAAAACCGGTTAGAGGTAGGGTCTGTTGGGGGCAAGGTGACTTATTCAAGTAACAATCCTACTGTTGCAAGCGTTAACAAGGATACAGGTGAAGTGGCTATTGTCGGTGTGGGACCAGCTATAATTAAGGCAATCAAAAAAAATCAAGATTCTACCAAACGGGACTATTACACCTATTATTACCTGAATGTAAGTAAGAGAATAGCAGTTGCAGACGACTTTACTTTTATGCCTCCTGCAACTTTAGTCTATGACGGCAATGCCAAGACTGCACAGGTTGCTTTAGACAGAAAATATACAGGCTGTGGCGTTGTTACTGTTAAATATTATAAATCTGACAGTGAAGTGACTGAAGTAAAGGATGCAGGTGAATATACAGTTAAGGTTGACGTTGCAGAGGGAGAGAACTTTGCCAGTGTTAATGGTCTGCAGGTTGGTACATTTATTGTAGGTGCAAAGCCACTTGCAGAAAGTATGATTGAGAAGATAGATGAACAAACATATACCGGCAATACGATTACACCGGAGATTACTGTAACTGACGGAAGCAGGACACTGGTTGAAGGTACTGATTATGATGTTACATATGAAATAAAGCCTGACAGTACAGGTACTTTAAGAGAAAATAAGCCGATTGGCGCAGGTACATATAATGTTATTATTACAGGTAAAGGCAACTACGATGGCTCAGTAACAAAGAACTTTGCTATATCAGCTAAACAGGAAGCAGATGTTATCGCACCTGAAATCAGGGTTCTGGCAGGTGAGAGCAGGGAAGTTGATTTGAGCAGCTATAAAAAGAATGACATGGATAAAATAGGTAGTGCGCACACATATGATAATGTTTTTGACAGAAGTATTCCGCCGCATAAGGTACAGGACAAGGAGATGGTTGGATTTACAGTCAAGAGCGATGCTGCTGCAGGTGATAGCGGAATAATTACTGTAGGTGTTGACTCTGCTGACGGCAATACATACTATGACATAAAGTTTAAAGTAACTGTTCGCTCTAAATCCTCCGGCAGTACATATAAACCACCGGTACAGAAGCCTTCCATTACTGCAGGAGAGGGCTTTAAGGCAGAATTAAGCAGTGACGGTACTAAGGCAACTATCATTGTAGAAGAAGGCTACGAGATAGTTGACGTCCTTGCTAACGGTATTTCCAAAGGCAAGGTTACAGAAATCACAGGCCTTAAAACAGGCGATACAATAGAGGTAAAAACAGAGAAAAAACAGACTGAGCCTGTCAAACCTGCTGATAACAAGCACATAATCAGGGGAGTTAAAAACACAGAGATTGAACTTGAAATAACTGTGAACAAGGATGGAAACATCGTGATTAAGTGGAAGAAATCAAAGGGCTACAGGGTAGACGGCTTTGAAATTCTGCGTGCAGTTAAAAAGAACGGAAAGTACAGTAAGATATATACTACTAAGAGCGGTAAGGCTTCCAGAATTGTAAATGCCAAAAATCTGAAAGACGGTAAGAGATATTACTACAAGGTTAGAGGCGTGCGTACAATAGACGGCAAGAAATACTATACTGAGTGGTCTGATATTGAGTCGAAAAAGGTGAAGAAGTAAGTAACCTGAATAAGGTGGGCGGTCGTATGACCGCCTATTTGTGTGATTGTATACAAAAACCTAAAAAATATGTAAAAAATACATTTTATAGAAAATATGGTTGACTAGTGCAAATAAGCCTCGTATAATTATATTCAATAAGACAACTCAGAACTTGTAATATGCAGTTCATTTGATATATAATTAAGGAGGCAACAGTAGATGAAGCATACAAACCCGCCTAAAATGCTCATGTACGGTAAGGAAGCAAGCAACCGAAAACAAGAGATAGACCGCCAGCACTACACTATTCCGAACCA
>CAKQOW010000001.1 GCA_934256595.1 uncultured Clostridia bacterium | reverse complement strand
TAAAAGTAATTGAACAGGAGGGATATTATGGCCAGTGCAGCAAAATGTATTTTAGGATTGGGAATGGCAGGAGCTATTGCAGGAACAATGCTCTATGCGTCAATGCCTGAAAAAAAGAGAAGACATTTAAAAAACAACGTATGCGATATCGCTGATGACACCAACAAAATGATACACGATATGATGTAAACCTTAAACTTCTGGGAGTTATTCTCAGAAGTTTTTACAATATGCCCGAAAACTGATGACTTTACGGCTCTCTTGTGGTAAAATAAATAAGTTACAAAGCAAATTTTACGGAGGAGAGTAATGGAAAAACTAGGTTTAAATGAAATCAGAGAATTATTCCAGAATTTTTATATAAGCAAAGGACATTATAAGAGGCAGAGCTTTTCACTTATACCCGAAAATGACAAGAGCCTCCTTATAATCAACTCAGGTATGGCGCCTCTGAAGCCATATTTTGCAGGTCTTGAAACACCGCCGAGCAAAAGAATGACAACCTGTCAGAAATGTATCAGAACAGGCGACATAGACAACGTGGGACACACCTCAAGACACGGTACATTCTTTGAAATGCTGGGAAGCTTCTCATTTGGCGATTACTTCAAAAAAGAATCACTCACATGGGGCTGGGAATTCATAACCGAAGTTCTCAAAATGCCTGAGGACAAGGTATGGGCGACAGTTTACGAAGATGACGAACAGGCCGTTGAAATATGGAAGAGCATAGGCATGCCTGCCGAAAGAATAGTCAGACTGGGCAAGGACGACAACTTCTGGGAAATCGGTACAGGTCCGTGCGGCCCGTGCTCAGAAATCTACTACGACAGAGGCGAAGAATACGGCTGTGGCAGCCCCGACTGCAAACCGGGCTGTGAATGTGACAGATACATTGAATTCTGGAACCACGTATTTACTCAGTTCTCCAAAGACGACGAGGGCAACTACAGCGACCTTGCACACCCTAATATCGACACAGGTATGGGACTTGAAAGACTTGCGTGCATTATGCAGGGCGTAGACTCCATATTTGATATAGACACTATCAAATACATACTTGACGGTGTTGTGGAGAAATCCGGCGTTGAATACGGCAACGGCGCAAAGGATACAGATGTAAGTATCCGAATTATAACTGACCACATCAGATCACTGACATTTATGATTGCCGACGGAATTATGCCAAGCAACGAGGGCAGGGGATATGTATTAAGAAGACTGCTCAGAAGAGCTGCAAGACACGGCAGAATTCTCGGAATTACAGGCTCATTCCTGCCGGAGCTTGCAGACAGAGTAATAAAGGTTTCAGGCAAAGCATATCCTGAACTGGAAGAAAAAGCAGACTACATCAAAAAAATACTTTTAATCGAAGAAGAAAAATTCAATTCCACAATAGATCAGGGTACAGCTATCCTTGATGAATATATGCAGGAAATGAAAGCAGCAGGTACAGACAGACTTGAGGGCGAAAAAGCATTCAAGCTGTATGACACTTACGGCTTCCCTATAGAGCTTACAAAGGAAATCCTTGAAGAACAGGGCTATACAACAGATATAGAAGAATTTGAAAGCTACATGGAAAAACAAAAAGAAACTGCAAGAGCTGCAATCAAAGACAAGGACAGCGTGGGCTGGAAAGAAGCAGGCGCAGAGCTTGACTTTGACAAGACGCAGTTTACAGGCTATGAAGCAAAAACAGGCACTGCCACAATACTTGCCATACTCAAAGACAACGCGCAGATTGCAGAGGCAGATGCGGCAGCAGGCGAAGTTTCCGTTATACTTGACAGCACACCGTTTTATGCCGAAAGCGGCGGACAGGTTGCAGATACAGGTATAATCAGCACAGACAGCGCTGAAGCTGCAATAACAGATGTTCAGAAAACAAACGGAATATTTGTGCATAAAGTAACTGTAAACAAGGGAACTCTAAAAGCAGGCGATGAGATTACGGCAGCAGTCGATCTTGCAGTAAGAAACAATATTGCAAGAAACCATACCGCAACACATCTTCTGCACAAGGCTCTTAAAGAGATACTCGGAAACCACGTAAACCAGGCAGGCTCCAAGGTCACAAAAGAAAACCTGAGATTTGACTTCAGCCATTATGAAGCTGTAAGCAAGGAAGACCTTGCAAAAGTCGAAGCGCTTGTAAATGCAAAAATCAATGAATTTACAAATGTTGAAACAGAAATCAAATCAGCAGAGGAAGCCATTGCAGACGGAGCTACTGCGCTGTTTGGTGAAAAATACGGCGATACAGTAAGAGTCGTAAAAATCGGTGATTTCAGTAAGGAACTCTGCGGAGGAACTCACGTTTCGGATATCGGTGAAATAGGCGCATTTAAAATCACAAGCGAAAGCGGAGTTGCAGCAGGCGTAAGAAGAATAGAAGCGGTAACAGGCTACGGTATTTATGAGAAATATAATCAGAATACAGCCGTAATCAATGAAACTGCTGAAATTCTCAAGACAAACCCTGCAGGCATAGCCGAAAAGGCTGCAGCGCTTGCTGAAGAAGTAAAAGCACTGAAAAAGGAAATAGAAGAGCTTAAAAAACAGGCAATGGGAGACCAGATGGGTGATATTCTGGCAGAAGCAAAGGATATAAACGGCGTTAAGCTGATTACAAAGCAGTTTGATGACCTGACTATAAACGACCTGAGAACTCTGTCAGATGATATCAAGGCTTCAAACAAGTCAGTTATAATGGTATTTGCAGCGGTAAACGGCGGCAAGGTAACATTTATGGTTTCAATTACTGATGATTTACTTGATAAATATCATGCCGGCAATATGATTAAAAAGATTGCGGCAGCAGCCGGCGGTGGCGGCGGCGGTAAGGCTGATATGGCTCAGGCCGGCGCAAAGGATCCGAGCAAGGTTGCAGATGCATTTAAGGTTGCAGAAACTCTAATATAAGTAAAAATACTTATTGTTTATTTCTTCCGGAGCAAGTATAATATATGTAATATATAGGAGGTAAGCTATGGATAAGAGAAACACTATTATGTATAACGCTGACAAGCTCGAAAAAAGATCAACTGCAGACATACTAACAGATGTTTACAATGCACTTGACGAAAGAGGATATAATGCTATTGATCAGATGGTGGGATATATCCTGTCGGGAGACCCTTCATATATTACAAGCCACAATAATGCTCGTAATATTATATGCAGGCTGGAAAGAGATGATATTGTAGAAGAAATGCTCAAAGCATTTCTGAACAAATAAATGACATTAAACAAACGGTATTCGGTCAAGCTGCCTGATACCGTTTCTTTTGTAATATTAAAAAGAATGAGGACAATATGAGAAAAATAGGTTTAGACGTAGGAGACAAGACGATTGGGGTTGCAGTAAGTGATGCATTAAATATCACAGCACAAGGTATAACTACTATTGAAAGGGTAGGGATTAGAAAAGACGCGGGTAAGGTAATGGATTACATTAAGGAATATGACTGTGATACCGTTGTTATAGGGCTGCCCAGAAGTATGGACGGGCGTGACAGTCAGCAGACCGAAAAGGTATATGAATTCAAGACAATGCTCGAAAACAAAATGAAAAGCAGTGGTATGGGAAATATAAAAATAGATTTCTATGATGAAAGACTGACAACTATGATGGCTGAACGTGTTCTTATAGAGGCCGATATGCGCAGAAACAAAAGAAAGCAGATAATTGACAAGCAGGCTGCTGTTATAATTCTGCAAAGCTATCTGGACAGTAAGTGCTAAATTAAATAATTATTAGTGACATAAATACTCCTTGTTTATGTCATTTTTTAAAGGAAATAAATATTATGATTATTAGTGCAAGCAGAAGAACAGATATACCTGCATACTATGCAGACTGGTTTATAAACAGAATAAAAGACGGAAAAGTACAGGTAAAGAACCCAATGAATACACATCAGATAAGTGAGATAAATCTATCTCCTGATGTAGTTGACTGTATAGTTTTCTGGACCAAAAATCCTTTAGGTATAATTAACCGGTTAGATGAACTAAAACGCTATAATTACTATTTTCAGTTTACTTTAAATGGGTATGGCAGAGATATTGAGCTTAATCTTCCAGACAGAGATACCTTAATAAAGCTGTTTAAAGACCTATCAGATAAGATAGGAAAGAACAAAGTAATATGGAGATACGACCCTATACTCATTAATTCTAAATATACGAAAGAATATCATATACAGAACTTCAATGAAATAGCAAACAGTCTTAAAGAATATACAGAAAAGGCAGTCATAAGTTTTGTAGATATGTATGCCAAAACAAAACGTAATATGAAAAGTCTCTCTATAAAAGAACTTTCAGAAAATGATATGCATGAAATAGCTAAAGAATTATCTGTAATCGCAAAAGACAATAATATGGACATATATTCCTGTGCAGAGACAATTGACTTATCGTCTGACGGAATAGAGCATGGCTGCTGTATAGATAAAAGCCTGATAGAGGAAATCATTGGAACAAAATTGAAATGCAGTAAAGATAAAAACCAGAGAGAGATTTGCGGCTGTGTTGAAAGTATTGATATAGGAGCTTATAATACGTGTAAAAACGGTTGCAGATATTGTTATGCAAACTATGATGATTATGCAGTAGGTGAGAATATAAAGCTATATAAGCCTGATAGTTTGTTGCTTTGCAGTGAAATGAAGCCAGCAGATAAAATATATACAAAAAAGATGAAATCTCTTAAAGATGATACTGGTGAATTAATGGGACAGTTATCTATAGGAATATAAAAACTGATAATAAAAAACAAATAACCGCCGTTAGTGTCAATGGCGGTTATTGATACTCTAAAGACTTTCAATAGTAATTGGAGTATTGGGATTAGTTTTGTTGGATAAATTATATCATAGTTATAAGATAAACACAAGAGAGAGGGGGCATCTTGTCAGGTGCTTCCTTAATTGTGATTTTAAATAACTATTCCTAAAAACACAATTTTGGGAATAGTTATGATAGGATTGATAACCTTTGATGAATATTATAATCTGTATATAGTTTAACCTCTTTTGAGAATTTACCTGAATTATCGAGGCTCTATTTTGCGTTTTAAGCGATTTTAATATGTATGACGGTATCCTATTACCTTGCAAATACTTATTAAATAAGCCTTATGCGTATTCAGGTATCAGTATTGTCTGTCCCGGCTGAAGCTGGCTGTCTATATCATTGACATTCTTTATAATATGAACTGCCTTGCGTATATCCATATCCGACGGCATATACTGCTCGGCTATGGTCCATAATGTATCTCCGGAGTTTATGCTGACTTCGATGTATTCCTGTTTTGTCAGGCCAAGCGCATCATTTAAACCAAGCATTGTATTAAATAAGCCTGTAACTGCAAATAACATAATAAGTACAAATGCTGTAAATCTAACTCTTGATTTTACCTTTAAAGTCTTTTTCATAACACTCACCTCTCTAAACGTTTGTTCTTGAACATATTATAAACGAATGTTTGTTCATAGTCAAGAAGAAAATTAAACAAATGTTCTAAAAGGTGAAAAATATCCTGTGTTTTGAGATACAGGATATTGGAATATTTGTTATTGAGTTAATTACTTGAATGTGGTACAATCTATATAATAAAGGGTAATGCCTTGCGGCTATCCCCTATAGTTATTTGTTTTTTATTTTAAATAACCGTCAGAGTTAACAGCATTGGCGGTTATTTTCCGTTGTGGTTCCCCACGCTAACCACTAATCCCATAATCATCAAAGAGTAAAATAATATACTGATAATATAATTACTATGGAATTAATTTATCAAATGGCTCTGCACAGATATCAGTATTTCAGATGACTTAGCTTGTCATATACCCTGTCGCTCCAGTCAAGTATTCTCTGCTTGTTTTTAAGGCACAGCAGCGTAAGTATTATAACTGCTATAACCAAAACAGCTACGAGTTCATAGTTGTGTGTTTTAGTGAATGTGCCGACAAGTATGCTTCCCATCATTGCAGGCATTCTTGCTATTGAGGAAATTATAATAAACGGTCCCCATTTCAGGTTTGAAAGCCCTGCAATGTAGTTTACAAAGTCTTTTGGAAATCCCGGTATGAAGTACAGTACAAACAGCAGTATATATCCGCGTTTGGAACTGAATTTCTCAAGGTATTCAACAACTTTCATCTCTCCGAAGCAGAGATACATAAAATCTCTGCCCAGTAGCTTGGCAAGGAAGAATGTAATTGTTGCCCCCATAGCAATACCTATTATCGAAAACAGCAGCGACTGCCACGGACCGAATACATATCCGGCCGCAAACTGAAACGGCTGTCCGGGTATAACACAAATTATAATCTGTATTATCTGAGCGCCGATATAGGTGAGAACACCTGTGCTTTTGTGCTCTGTAAGGTAATTTTCAATATCACTGACACTTGTAAACTGCGTTATAAAGTCACGCTGGAAGAAATAAAAGTACAGCGGTATTCCGACGAGAATAACCAGCAGAATAAATGCTTTGAAATATATATTTATTCTTTTTCTTTTCTGTTCAGTAATAATCATATCTAATCTCCGATCCGTATCCCAAAACCCTATAAGCTTATAAGCTGTTCATCGTAAAGCTTCTGCAGAGCCTTTATAACTCCGAACTTTGAATGTTCATAGGTTATACCACCCTGAAAATACACGTTGTAAGGCTCTCTGATCGGCGCATCGGCAGAAAGCTCTATTGATGATCCCTGAACAAACGCTCCGGCAGCCATTACCACAGGATCTTCATATCCCGGCATATCCCAAGGCTCGGGACTTACATAGGAGTCTATCGGAGCAGCAGCCTGTATGCCCTTGCAGAAAGCGACCACAGCTTCAGGAGAGCCCAGTCTGATAGCCTCTATTATATCGCTTCTTTCGTCCTCCGGCTTAGGGCAGACATCATAGCCCAGCTTTTCAAAGACTTTGCCGCACAGTATGGCGCCCTTAACTGCGCCGTTTACTGTCCTTGGCGCAAGGAAAAGTCCCTGAAGCATAGTTCTTGTCTGTCCGAAAGTAAGTCCGCATTCTCCGCCTATTCCCGGGCATGTCATTCTGTAGGAAATTCTTTCAACCAGATCTGCTCTGCCGGTTACATATCCGCCTGTAAGAGCAAGTCCGCCGCCCGGATTTTTGATAAGAGATCCTGCAATTATGTCAGCGCCCACCTGTGTAGGCTCATATGTATGCAGGAACTCACCGTAGCAGTTGTCCACCATTCGTATAATATCAGGATTTATATCATGAACAAATTCAGCCCATTCCTTAATCTGGTCGATTGTTATGGCCTTTCTCCAGCCATAACCTGTGGCCCTCTGGACTGTAACCATTTTAGTTTTGTCCGAAATTGCGTTTTTTAATGCCTCTAAATCAATATTTCCATCAGGTGTAAGCTCCACCTGCTTGAAAGTAACGCCGTATTCCCTGAGAGAGCCTTTGCCCTCTCCTCTTGTTCCGATTACCTCCTCAAGAGTGTCATAAGGCTTGCCTGTGCAGTAGATGAGCTCATCACCCGGCATCAGAAGCCCCATCAGTATCAGTGAAAGAGCATGTGTGCCGTTTACGATTATAGGGCGTACCAGTGAGCTTTCGGTACCGAAGATATCGGACCATACTCTTTCGATTGCATCTCTTCCGGGGTCATCATATCCGTAGCCTGTATTCCACGCAAAATGTCTGTCGCTTATTCTGTTTTTCTGAAAAGCATCAAGCACTTTGTACTGGTTATATGTCATTATGTCATCAAGCTCATCAAAAATTCCGCTGACTTCCTGCTCTCCCTCATTAACCAGATTAAGAACCTTTTCATTAATTCCAAATTCCCTGTTTAAGAGATTAAAAGTGTTATTTTTCATTATTTCCTTCTTTCCTTTCCATTTCCCATTCCATATCTGCAACGAGATCTCTTTTTACATTCTTTTTGTGAGCGGCATAAAGCTGTGTGGTCGTAACCTGCTCGTGATCTAAAAGCGCCGCCACGTCATATATTGAATTGCCTCTGCCTATAAGGCTTGTTGCGGCTGTGGCGCGAAGCTTGTGAGGGGAATATCCGCCCTCTCTTGAGGTTTTCATACCGATTGAGGTGTATTTCTTGACAAGCTCTCGTATCTGCCTTTCGGTCATTCTCCTGCCCTGAAGCGACAGGAAAAGAGCGTCTTTGTGTTCCTCTGTCAGTGTGTCCTCCGAGGCTCTTTCAAGCTCTATGTATTCCGTAACCACCTCATATACTGATTTGTTCATGGGCATTACGGACTCCTTGCCTCGTTTTCTGTATATCTTAAATTCACCTCTGTTAAAGTTAAACGATGAAATATTAAGCTGCTGCAGCTCTGAAAGACGAAGCCCGTATGTAACAAACAGTATCAGTATGGCCTTGTCTCTCCGCTTGGTTTTTTGCCAGAATTCCTGTTCTTTCTTAGTAAGACCGTTTCCTGTTGTAACGGCATCGAGCATAAGCATAACCTCATCGTCCTGCAAAGCCTTGATTTCACGCTCTCCCGCTTTTGGCACCCTGATGGGGTCAAAGCCGTCGGTGATGTTTTTGTCAAGAAGCCCGTCTCTGTAAAGCTGTTTGAACATTACGGAAACCGAGGATTTCTTGCGTGCGAGGGTCTTGTTGCCGTTTTCGTATACTATTACGGCTTTGTCGGTCTCAACCTGATACTGCCTGCAGTAGTCTATAAACAGGTTGACATCCACAGCCGTTATTTCCTTAAAATCTTCTAATTTTATATCCTTTATATCACTGCAATGTGTCAACTCTGTGTCATTTACAAGATAATTGAAAAAAAAGCGTATATCCTGCAGGTATGCAAGCCTTGTCATAGGAAGCACGTTTCCTTTGAGGTAGTTAAAAAATCCCCTTAGAAACGACGGAAGCTGTGCCTCTATTTCCTGACAGTGAAGCAGAATTTCATGCTCTTTCATCACTATGTTATCAGGCTTATCGCTCTTGTTATGAATTTTTATCTGTTTGCGTTTATCCTCAGCCATTTAAGAATATCTCCCATAGCCATGGTTTTGTCCTCGTAGGAGGACAGGTTAAACCATTTGATGTTGTCATAGCGCCTCAGCCAGGTAAGCTGTCTTTTGGCGTAATGACGTGTGTTTTTTTTGATAAGCTCTATCGCTTCCTCAATCGTGTATTTTCCCTCAAGCGAGCCTATTATCTCCTTGTAGCCTATGCCTTTCATGGAAATATCATCGTATCCAAGCCCCATCTGCATAAGAGAGGAAACCTCCTCCACAAGTCCCTTTTCAATCAGGATATCAACTCTGCGGTTGATGCGTTCATAAAGCTCTGCCCTGTCTCTTGTAAGTCCTGCCAGCAGTACGTCATAATCTGCTGCGGGAACCTGCGCGTTGTCAAAGTCCTTGACTTTATTGCCGTTTTGGGCCGCCTCTATAGCTCTTATTACCTTTTTGACGTTGTTTGGGTGTATTCTGGCAGCAGCGTCAGGGTCAAGCTCTGCAAGCTTTGAATGAATGTAATCTCTGCCCTTTTTTAGGGCCATAGCTTCAAGTCCTTTTCTGAAAGCTTCATCAGAGGGCGGAGCCGCAAAGTCCATTTCATACATCAGGGAATTGATATAAAGGCCTGTGCCGCCTGAAATTACAGGCACCTTGCCCTTATCGAATATCTCTCTGATGGCAGCTTTGGCAAGCTTCTGATACTTTGCCACCGAGAATTTTTCTCTCGGATCTATCTCATCTACAAGATAGTGTTTTACCTGCGACAGTTCCTCAGGGGTCGGCTTGGCGCTGCCTATATCCATATATTTATAAAGCTGCATAGAGTCTGCCGACACTATTTCGCCGTTTATCGCTTTTGCTGTTTCTATTGCATATTCTGTTTTGCCGACTGCAGTAGGTCCTGCAATAATTATTATCTGTTTCTTCATAATACAAAATATTTAATAACTCCAAAGGCTTCACGAACATAATAGTTAGGGATAAGTCCCGCATCAGTGCGCGCGGGTATGCCTGAGACATTGACAAAGCCTGTCTGCTCTGCAATCCTGAGAGCTCTGTACATATGAAAGTCCGATGTGACTACCACAATGCGTTTGTTCGTATCTCCGATTATATCCTTTGAAAATTCAAGGTTTTCTCCGGTATCGGCGGCTCTGCTTTCAAGGATTATTCTTTCCTCTGCTATACCCTTGGAAGTAAGATAGTTTCTCATAGACTCTGCTTCGGATATGTTTTCGTCAGCGCCTTTGCCGCCTGTAACTATTATTTTGGCGTTGTCATTACTGCCTGCATATTCTATTGCCGCATCGAGCCTCTGTCTTAAAACTCTTGAGGGCTTGGTGCCGTTTACCTTGGCTCCGAGGACTATGACGTAATCTGCGCTCCTGTCAGGCTCTGAAACTGCCCCTTTGATTATGGGGATTTCAAGCGCGGCGCATGCGCAAAGTGATATTATCATAAGTCCTGCAAGTGTTTTTTTGAGGACTGATTTTTTCATATGGCCGAATATTATGAGGAATATGCCTCCTGCAAGCCATATATATGAAAACATCTGACCGAAGCCTATAAACAGGGAAATTCCAAACCAGTACAGGATAAGGAGTATTCCAAGGCCTGTGAATATTTTTTTAGACACGTTTGAACATCCTTTCTATCTGATAGCTGCCCAGCCTTATAAAGGTAGGTCTGCCGTGAGGGCATGAAAACGGATTGTCGCAGGCTTCAAGGTCTTTAATGAGCTGCGCTATTTCCGCATCGTTCAGATTGTCATTGCCCTTGACTGCGCTTTTGCAGGCCTTTGAGGCTAGTTTATCGAGGGTTTTCTGTGATTTAAGATCGGTTTCCTCATCTATTGAGGAAATGAAATCCTTAACAAAATTCTCTGCTTCCGAAAGCTCCATAAACATTGGAATTTCAGTAATCCTGTATGTGCGCTCGCCGAATGGCTCTATGGTGTAGCCCATGCCTGACAGCACGTCAAGCCACTGATCGTCTGTAACCGTAACCGGCAGAGTGAATATAGCCGGCATCAGCACAGGCTGGTGCAGTTTTTCCTCTGTTTCAAACTGCTTAATCAGCTTTTCGTAAAATATCCTTTCGTGAGCCGCATGCTGGTCTATCAGATACATGTCCGAGTCGTACTCTGCGATTATGTAGGTTGCAAAAACAGAGCCTTTGATTGTCAGGGTGCTGAATTCAAAAGGTCTTGAAACAGCAGGCTTGATGATGCCGGTGTTTTCTCTGATTTCGGATTCTTCACGCATAGTTGACAATAATTCTTTTATGTTGAGCTGATTGCCTTTTTCCGGCTTTTCAGCTATGATTACCTTTTGAGGCTCAGGTTTTAGTTCCTGCTCCGGCTTCTGTACTGCTGCAGGCCTTTCTGTCTGTTTCTCCGCCGCAGGCGCTTTGTTTACAGGCTTTTCAGGACTTATCTCCTGCACATTTACAGTCGGAGCTGCTTCCTTTGTTGCAAGAGCCTGTTTTATTGCTTCTGTGACAAAGAGCTCTACTGATTTTTCGTCGTCAAAACGTATTTCTTTTTTGTTGGGGTGAATGTTGACATCGAGGGTGTCGGGTTTGACTGCAAGAAACAGAAACGCTATAGGAAATCTGCCCATAAACAGCCTTTCTTTGTACGCGTTTTTGACTGCAGTGTCCATTACCTTGCTTGATACCACTCTGCCGTTTACAAAGAATATCTGATTTTTGCGGCTGTTTCTGCTCTCTCCCACATTGGAGACATAGCCCTCCAGCTTCATTTCACCGTTTTCATACTCTACAGGCACAAGGCTTTTGCCTATGTCTTTGCTGTATATGGTAAGTATGCTGTTATATCTGTTCCCTCTTCCCTGAGTCAGGAACTGTACAGCCTCGTTGTTTATGAGTTTAAATCTGATATCCGGATAAGCAAGAGCCATCTGTGATACAAATTCTGTTATGAGGCCGGCCTCCGCGCTGTCTGATTTCATAAACTTATATCTGGCAGGCACATTGTAGAATAAATCCCTGACTATTACTGTAGTGCCGCTGTCGCAGCCTATAGCGGAAATTCCGGCGGTTTCGCCGCCCTCTACGGTAATGCTTGTACCTGTTTTGGCATCTGCTGTTTTAGTTATAAGCTCTGTCCTTGAAACAGCTGCTATGCTTGCAAGAGCCTCGCCTCTAAAGCCCAGAGTCCGTATGCTGTCAAGGTCCTCCGCCTCTGTTATTTTGCTGGTGGCGTGGCGCTTAAACGCTGTAGTCACCTCATCTGCGTTGATGCCGCAGCCGGTGTCGCTTACTCTGATGTATGTCTTGCCGCCCTTTTTTATTTCGACAACAATCGCATCTGCTCCCGCGTCTATTGAATTTTCAACAAGCTCCTTTACGACAGATAAGGGTCTGTCAACAACCTCTCCTGCCGCTATCTTGTCTGCAACTTTTTTTTCGAGTAATTTAATCATTCTGTTTACCTAGATTATGTCGTGATTTACAGGTCTGTAAAAAAGCTCTCTCATCATACTGTGGTCATCTGTCTGGGCCGATATCCACATCAGTTTGGTAAGGCAGGCCTCCATAGTCATGTCGTAGGCTTCTAAAACCTCGTATTTTTCTTTAATTCTGACTCCTACCTTGTATATGCTCATATCGCTTCCCTCGTGAGGGACCTGCGTTGTAAGGGCAAGTATTCTGCCGCTTTCGATGAAATCCGCAAGAGCGTCTATGAAGCTGTCTATTTCATAGCATGGGATTCCCCCAACGCCAAAGCTTTCGATTATGAGAGCGTCATAGTTTGCCTTGATGTATGAGATAACGCCGGGGTCCATACCCGGAGTAAGCTTGAGCACAAATATATTCCTGTTAAGGCTGTCATAGAATTTAACCTCCGAAAGCGCAGGCTTCGGGTCTCTGATATACCTTACTATCTGCTCGTTTCTGATTACCGCAATATCGGGAAAGTCTATGCTTTCAAAGGCATTGAAGCTTTTGGTGCGTATTTTTCTGGCTCTTGTGCCTGCAATTACATGGCCGTCAAAGACGATGCTTATATTGTGTGACTCGTCATCGCAGGCATAAAGAAAGCTGTCGTATATATTGTGCTTGGCATCTGTTATCTCCATGCTGACAGGTCTCTGAGAGCCGGTTATAACCACAGGCTTTGCGCTGTCTTGAATTAAATATGACAAAGCCGCGCCTGTGTAGGACATTGTATCTGTACCGTGAAGTATCACAAAGCCGTCGTAGCTTTCGTAATTATCCTTTATTGCCTTTGCCATTCCCAGCCAGTGACGTGGCTCCATATTGGTGCTGTCTATGCTGTAAAGCGGAAGAAAGTCCACCTCGCATAATTTGTAGACAGACGGAATGTATTTGAGGGCCGCATCAGGTCCCAGCGTCGGAGTAAGTCCGCCCTCGTCTGTGGAGCAGACTGTGCCGCCCGTAGTTATCATTAAAATCTTTTTCATTATTTTAGTATTCCTTTGAGCTCCTCAAGTATTTTAAAAGCCTGTGACGGTGTTGTTTCCATTAAATCTATGTTTCTGAGCTTTTCGGTTACAGGGTCCGGCGCCAGTGAAAACAGCGAAAGCTGTTCTCCCTCTCTGAGCTCTGCAGGCTGCGCGGCCTCAGGAGCACTGCCTGTCTGATTTTTTTCGAGTGTAAATAATCTCTGCTCAGCGTTTTTGAGAAGCTCTTTTGGAACTCCCGCAAGCTTTGCAACGTGTATTCCGTAGCTCCTGCTGGCTGAGCCTGGCACTATCTTGTGAAGAAATACTATATTTCCGTTTTCCTCTGCAACATCTACATTGAGATTGGCCACTCCGTCTATCTGTTCAGACAGCGCGGTAAGCTCGTGATAGTGGGTTGCAAACAGAGTTCTTGCTCTGAAATCCTCTCTGCACAGATATTCCACTGTCGCCCACGCAATAGAAAGACCGTCATAGGTGCTGGTGCCTCTGCCTATTTCATCAAGAATTATAAGGCTTCTGTCGGTGGCGCTGTTTAGTATGTATGCCATTTCGCTCATTTCAACAAAGAAAGTGCTCTGTCCGTGAGCCAGATTGTCAGAGGCTCCTATTCTTGTGAAAATCCTGTCTGCAATACCGATTACAGCGGACTCACAAGGCACGAAACAGCCCGCCTGAGCCATTAAAACTATAATGGCAGTCTGACGCATATATGTGGATTTACCGGACATATTAGGACCTGTTATCAGAAGCATCGAGGAATCTGTCCTGTTGAGGTAGGTGTCGTTTGACACAAAGATTCCGTCTGCTATAGTCTGCTCTATAACAGGGTGTCTGCCCTTATGTATCTCTATTTCATCACCGCTGTTTATAACCGGTCTGACATATCCGTTGCTGCTGCTGACGGAAGCAAAAGCCGTCAGAACGTCAAGTGATGCAACTGCGTCTGATGTTTTCTGTATTATCTTTATATGCTTTTCTATTTCAGCTCTGAGCTGTGAGAAAAGGTCATATTCCATTTTGTTTATCTTTGCCTCTGCATTGAGCACAAGCCCCTCCATTTCTTTTAATTCAGGGGTTATGTATCTTTCCGCATTGGCAAGTGTCTGTTTTCTGATATAGTTTTCGGGAACCATTTCGTAATATGATCTGGTTACCTCAAGATAATATCCGAAAACCTTGTTGTAGCCTACTTTGAGGTTTTTAATTCCTGTGCGTTCTCTTTCGCTTCCCTCAAGATTTGCTATCCACTGCTGCGCGTCATATATGGAGTCCTTGAGCTCATCAAGCTCATCTGAATAGCCTTTTTTGATTATACCGCCCTCTTTAATAGTAAACGGCGGATCCTCACAAACAGCCCGGTCTATAAGGTCAAACACCTCTGTAAGAGGGTCTATGCTGCGGTTAAGCTCATCCAGCAGCCCTGCGTCAAGGTCTGAAAGAGAGTCCTTGATGTCGGGAAGCACCGATATGGAGTTTCGCAGCGCAATCATATCCTTGCCGTTGGCATTGCCAGAGGCTATTCTGCCCGAGAGTCTGTGAAAGTCATAGACTCTTTTGAGGGAGTCCCTGATATTGTTTCGTATCAGTATATTGTCGGCAAGGCTTTCAACTGCGTCAAGCCTTGCGTTTATTTCATCAACTCTGTTGAGAGGCTCCTTGAGCCACTGCTTCATTTTGCGGGAGCCCATAGCTGTGTGGGTTTTGTCAAGCACGCCCAGAAGAGAGCCTTTTACCTGCTTGTCGTACAGTGTTTCGGTTATTTCAAGGTTTCTGATAGTTGCCTTGTCAAGAGCCATGGAATTGCCTATGTCATACATTCTGATGCCTGTAATCTGCCCCAGACTCTGTTTCTGAGTCTCCAGAAGATATGAAAGCAGAGCTCCCAGTGACAGCACGCACTGATTCTTGTCCTCAAGTCCAAGTCCCGTAAGGGCGCCTGTATTAAACTGTCTTAATATTGTTTTTTGAGCTGTTTCATAGCTGTAATAGTTTTCGTTTAATACATTGAGGAACACATCTGAGGTTTTGAAAGATTCCCATATGGCCTCGGTTTCTCTGTTGATTATAACCTCTCTGGCATTTGTCTTTACAAGCTCGTTTACGAGGCTGTCCTCTGTCATGCTGCCTGTAAGCTGCGAAGCGTACATCTCTCCTGTCGATATGTCGCAGTAGGAAATTCCCGCTCCGGCTTCGTCAATATATATTGATGCCAGATAGTTGTTTTCGTTTTCCTTGAGCATGGACTGACTTGTCAGCGTGCCCGGAGTCACAATCCTTATAACCTCTCTTTTGACTATGCCCTTTGCCGCCGCAGGGTCCTCCGTCTGCTCGCATATTGCTACCTTGTAGCCCTTTTCGATAAGGCGTGATATATATGTGTCGGCAGAATGAAAAGGTACTCCGCACATAGGAGCTTTTTCCTCCTGTCCGCAGCTTTTGCCTGTAAGCGTCAGCTCCAGCTCCCGAGATGCAGTAACAGCATCATCAAAGAACATTTCATAAAAATCACCCAGCCGGAAAAACAGTATACAATCCTTATACTGCTCTTTGATGTCAAGATACTGCTGCATCATAGGTGAAATTTTTGCTTTTGCCATTACTTACCTCCGAAGTGTTGTGTATTATCTGTTTTTGTAGGCTTCAAGTCCGCCCGCTATAAGCCGGGCGCCTCTTACCATATCCTCACTGTTGAGAACATATGCGATTCTGAATTCGTCCTTGCCAAGTCCCGGCGTGCCGTAAAAGCCCTGAGCCGGCGCAAACATTACTGTTTCGTTGTTGTCTCTGTACTCTTTGAGCAGGAACATCAGGAAATCCTCGATATCATCTACCGGCAGCTTGACCATCATATAAAACGAGCCGCCCGGCTCCTGACATATTGCTCCGGGTATTTTCATTATTTCATCGTATACGGCGTTTCTTCGGTTTTCGTATTCGGCTTTGATTTCATCATAGTAGGATCTGTCGAGTCTGTATAAGGCAGCGGCTCCCACCTGGTCGATTGTAGCCGCACAAAGTCTGCCCTGGGCAAGCTTCATAAGACCGTCTGAAAGCTCTCTGTTTTTTGTAACAGCGCAGCCGACTCTTGCTCCGCAGGCCGAAAATCTCTTGGATACAGAGTCAACTATAACTATTCTGTCTGCATATTCCTCAAACATGCCAAACGATGTGATTTTTCTGCCGTCATAGGCAAATTCTCTGTATACCTCGTCTGCAATAACCCAGAGGTCATATTCCTTTGCTATATCAAGTATAAGCTGCATTTCATCTCCGGTGAGAATTGTACCTGTAGGATTGCCCGGATTTACGCATGCTATTGCCTTGGTTTTCTCTGTAATGCAGCCTGTTATTCTGTCTCTGTCCGCATAGTGATAGCCCTCCTCCGCAATTGTGGTAATCGGCACTACGCTGCCGCCCGCTGCGGTTATGAATGTATGGTAGTTTGTATAAAAAGGCTCTGGTATCAGCACCTCGTCATCTGCGTCGAGAATGCTTGTAAAAATCATATTAAGCGCCTCCGAGCCGCCGGTTGTTATGATTATGTCATCTCTGTCATAAGCCATATCGTATGATTTAAAATAGTCGATTATAGCATCCTGAAGGTCTGTGATACCGCCTGATTCGGCATAAGCTATAACCTTGTTGTCATAATTTCTAATCGCCTCCATAAAGCACTCCGGTGTTTCTATGTCCGGCTGTCCTATGTTAAGTCTGTATACTTTAGTACCCTGAGCCTCGGCCTCGCCTGCATAGACATTAAATCGTCTGATGGGTGAAAACTGCATAGACTGCACTCTTTTCGATAATTTCATATATTAAAATCTCCTTTTGTAAGTATGTATTTCTAGATTAATTCCTTGTGGGAGCTGTCTGCAATTCTGTCTATATCATCATCTGTGACCTTGCCCTCTGTATCCTCTTTTTTCATATACAGAAGATATTCTATATTCCCCTTGGCTCCCTTTACAGGGGAATAGGTAAGTCCGTACGAATAAAGACCCGAGTCGATACCGTACTGCACCACATTTCGTATAACTTCCCTGTGAACATTGATATCCTTTACAATACCGCCCTTGCCCACCTGCTGCCTGCCTGCCTCAAACTGCGGTTTGACAAGACATACCAGACTGCCTGTATCCGCAAGCATTTTTGCGGCGACAGGAAAAACAAGTTTCAGTGAAATAAATGAAACGTCAATTGATATAAAGTCAATATCCTTATCTACCGTATCAAAGTCAAGGTATCTTATATTGCATTTTTCCATATTGATAACTCTGTCATCGTTTCTGAGCTTCCAGTCAAGCTGGCCGTAGCCCACATCTATTGCAAATACCTTGCCGGCGCCCTTTTGAAGCATACAGTCTGTGAAGCCTCCGGTAGACGCTCCGATATCAGCGCATACTGCGTTTTCAAGGGAAAATCCGTAAAGCTCAAGAGCTTTTTCAAGCTTGAGCCCTCCCCTGCTCACATAAGGGCATATATTCTCCTTTACGAGTATTTCGGCAGTCTCTTCTACTGCGGTGCCTGCTTTGTCTGTTTTGCTGTCATTTACAAAAACAATACCTGCCATAATGGCGGCTTTAGCTTTTTCTCTTGACTGAAAATATCCTTTTTCAACAAGTAAAACATCAAGTCTTTCTTTTTTAGCTTTCAATTATATCAACAATCCTTTCTGCTATGGTCTCTGCATCAAGTCCGTATTTTTTAAACAGCTGCTCACTGCTGCCGTGTTCGATAAACCTGTCAGGCCAGCCCAACGAATATACTTTTGTATCGCTGCCTGAAAGCGCCGCTGACACCTGAGCTCCGAAGCCTCCCGCAAGCACATTGTCCTCAAGAGTGACGATAAGCTTTGTTCTTGCCGCAGACTCAGACAGAGTCTCAAGGTCGAGAGGTTTTACAAATCTGGCGTTTACAACGCCGCACCTGATACCTCTGCCGTCAAGGATTTTGAATACTTCAACTGCCGTTGCGGTCATCTTGCCGCAGGCCCATATTTCAACATCGCGGCCTGTAAAGAAAACCTGCGCTTTGGCAGTTTCAACAGGCTCTGATTTAAGCTGTGACGGAAATTCGTACTGTCTGCCTCTCGGATATCTGATTGCGCACGGGCTGTCAAGCGATGCAGCGTACTCCAGCATAAGCTCCAGCTCCTCGTAATCCTTGGGAGCCAGTACCGTCATATTAGGTATCTGCGACAGATACGAAAGGTCAAAGGTTCCGTGGTGGGTTTCCCCGTCTGCTCCCACATTGCCACTTCTGTCCACCGCAAATATTACAGGCAGGTTCTGAAGCGCCACGTCCATCATAATCTGATCGTAGGCTCTCTGCAGGAAAGTTGAATATATTGCAACCACAGGTTTAAGACCGCTCTTGGCAAGTCCTGCCGCAAAGGATACCGCGTGTTCCTCTGCTATCCCCACATCAAAGGTTCTCTCAGGGAAAGTTTCCGAAAAAATACTGAGCCCTGTTCCCTCTGTCATAGCTGCGCATACCGCTGTAATTCTGTCATCTTCAAGAGCCATATTTACAAGTTTTTTGCCGAATACGGACGAGAATGTTTCGCCGCCTGAAACGGCAACTCCCGTACCTGCGTCAAAAGGTCCTATGCCGTGGAATTTGTTAGGCATTTCCTCTGCCTGTCTGTAGCCCTTGCCTTTTTTGGTTATGGCGTGAATAAGAACAGGCTCTGCAGAGTCTTTTGCTATTTCAAGAGTTTCTATTACTTTTTCTATGTTGTTTCCGTCTATGGGACCTATGTAGGTAAAGCCCAGCTCCTCAAAGATAGCTCCGCCGTCAACGATTGCATATTTGAGAGAGTTTTTCAGATGAGAAACACCCTGCGCAAGTCCTCTTCCGATTACGGGAACTTTGTTGAGGGCTTTTTTGACGCTTTCCTTGGCGCTCAGGTAGTTTGAGGAAACTCTCAGCTTATTTAAGTGCATTGAGATGCTGCCCGTATTTTTTGAAATCGACATACCGTTGTCGTTTAAAACGACTATGGATTTTGATTTCATATATCCCAGATTGTTAAGTCCCTCGTAGGCCATACCGCCGGTTAAAGCGCCGTCGCCGATTACAGCGATTACATTGTAGTCCTCTCCTCTGATGTCTCTGGCCGCCGCAAGTCCTGCCGCAAGTGAAACGGAATTGCTTCCGTGTCCTGTATCGAATATATCGTGAGGGCTTTCGGCCGCCTTTGGAAATCCGCTTATGCCGCCTGTCTGTCTCAGTGTTTTGAATTTATCGGCTCTGCCGGTAAGGATTTTGTGAACATAGGACTGATGTCCCACGTCCCACACTATCTTGTCCCGAGGACTGTCAAACACCTTGTGAAGTCCTATGGCAAGCTCTACAATACCGAGATTTGAGGCAAGATGACCGCCTGTTTTTGATACTGAATCTATTAAAAAATTTCTGATATCACAGCTTAAGGTTTGCAGCTCATCTGCCGTCATTTGCTTTAAATCCCCCGGAAAGCTGTAATTTAATAAGTCTGTCATTATTTTGTCCTCGTTAATACATCGTCGATTATGTCGTTGAATACCTCGGCATTGTCGTAATAGCAGGCTATGGTTTCCTTTGCGTCCTGCGCAAGGTTTTCGGCCATTTTCTTTGCCTCATCTATACCGTAGAGAGAAACATAGGTTACCTTGTTTTTGACAACGTCAACGCCTGTTTTTTTGCCCATTTCCTCTTCGTTGCCGCAGGCATCAAGTATATCGTCGGTAATCTGGAAAAGCAGTCCGAGCTGTTCGCCGTAGGCTGTCAGATCTGTCAGTGTTTTTGCATCTGCGCCGCCAAGGTATGCTCCCGCTCTAATTGTTGAAACCAGCAGCGCCGCAGTTTTGTTTATGTGAATGTATTCCAGCAGCTCTTTTGAGCAGTGAGTCCCCTCGCCCTCTATGTCTGCCACCTGACCTGCAACCATACCTCTGCAGCCGGAGCCCTTTGCCAGCTCATAGGAGGCTCTTACTCTTCTATTGAGCATTTCAGGTGTGTCAAGATAGAGAAGCATATCCTTGTTCATAGCTTCAAATGCGCTTGTGAGAAGTCCGTCGCCTGCCAGAATTGCTATGGCATCGCCGTAGACTTTGTGGCTTGTAGGCATACCTCTTCTTAAATCGTCATTGTCCATAGCAGGCAGATCGTCGTGTATCAGTGAATAGGTGTGGATATACTCCGCTGCGCAGGCGTAAGGCAGCGCCGAATTTATATCTCCTCCCGCAAAGTCGCAGGCTGCAAGCATCAGAACAGGTCTTATGCGCTTGCCCCCTGAGCTTAAGCTGTATTTCATCGCTTCATAGAGAGTGATGCTTTTGTGATCTATTTCAGGAAGGAAATCCAGAAGATGTTCTTCTATAAGATCTTTGTAGTTGTAGTACATAATGTTTTTCATTTAAAATCACTTCCTTTTGTAAATCTGTATTTTCTGTTTTGCTTCATTTAGTATTTCACTGCACTGCTCATAATATTTCATACCCTCTTCGTAGGCCTTGAGGGCCTCGTCGAGAGTATTGCCTTCTTTTTTGAGATCCTGAGCGCTTTTTTCAAGGCCCTTTAATGCTTCTTCAAATTTTGCCATCAGTCGTTCCTCCTTACAGAAAGTACTGCCGCCTCCGCGCTTCCGTCTGCTGCGGTGATTGTAATTCTGTCGCCTTTGTTAAAATCCTTTGCAGACGATAAAAGTCTGCCGTTTTTATCTGAAACCGCAAAATAGCCCATTGCCATTATTCTCTGCGGGTTAAGGTTTTCGAGAGTTTCTCTCAGCTTTCCGATATGGTTGATATTATCATTTATAACGGTATCGGCGCTGCTCGTCATTTCGGTATATAGGCTGTCAAGCCTCATGGAGTAAATTTGCATTAAATTCTCTATCCGCATTGTAAGCAAGCTTTCGTCCATGCTGTCAAGATACATCTGTTTCATTCTGATGTATCCGTCAATTCCCGAATCAAGCATATCTGCAGTATCATTGCAGTAAGTCATAAGCTGCGCTGTATCGGGAACCGCCATTACCGCCGCTGCGGTAGGTGTTTCAGCCCTTTTGTCTGCTGCAAAGTCAGCTATTGTAAAGTCTGTCTCGTGACCTACGGCTGATATTACAGGTATGTCCGAATTGTATATGCTTCTTGCAACGATTTCCTCGTTAAAGGCCCAGAGCTCCTCTGCCGAGCCTCCGCCTCTGCCCGTAATTATAAGGTCAAGCTGCGGCATTGTTTCATTTAACTCATCAATCATAGATGAGATGTCCGGCGCCGCGTTTGGCCCCTGCACCAGTACAGGGCATATATACACGTTAACAATATTGTTTCTCGCCTTTATAATCTTGACTATATCTCTGACCGCGGCTCCTGTATCAGATGTAACAACTGCTATGTTTTCAGGGAAAAACGGAAGCGGTTTTTTGTGCGCTTCATCAAACAGTCCCTCGGCAAGCAGTTTGGCCTTGAGGTTTTCAAAGGCAGTGCTCAGCGCGCCTGCGCCGGAAACCTCAATATCCCTGACGTTTATGGAATAGCTGCCGCCCCTTTCGTAAAGATATATATAGCCGTTTACGACTATCTCCATACCCTCCGAAAGCTCGTAGCGTATGTGTCTTGCGTTGTCTGCTGCAAGGAAGCAGCTTATTCTGCTGGTTTCGTCCTTGAGTGAAAAATACACATGCCCGCTGCCGTGATGCTTGAGGTTTGATATCTCCCCCGTAACCGAAATGTTTCCAAGCAGAGGGTCTGCCTGCAGGACTCTTTTTATATAACTGTTAAGCTGTGAAACCTTTATGGGTTTTGCTGCCATAGTTTTGCTCCTCCCAGCAGAGCCGTACCTACCGCATTGTCCGAGGAAAGCTCCGCTGCACCGAATTCATATGAAATATTACTGTCAATATATCTGCCTATTTCTCTGCGCACATATCCGCTGGCAGATACTCCTCCCGCAAACAGCACATTGTTTGTACCGCAGGCTGCCGCCGACTGATTTACAGCCTCGGCAAGGCATATTGTAATTCTGTCAAACAGGTTTTTTATCAGCAAACTGAAATCTGAATTTTTATCACTGCAGGAAATATTCCTTAATACCTGTGTTTCTATACCCGACAGGTTAAAGTGACAATCTCTTACCTTGATTGGAGTAAGTATGTCAGCCTTATCCAATATATTAAGCGCTGTTTCATCAAGGGCTTTGCCGCACGGAAAATCAAGTCCGAGAGCAACTCCTGTTCTGTCTAAAAGCTGTCCGAAAGAAATATCAAGACTGCCGCCGGCTATTTCTATGCCGTCTTTAGTGCAGCTTAAAATTTCACAGGTGCCGCCAGAAAGATGGCAGCACAGAAGCTCTGTTTTATTTTTGAAGCGGCTGTAGGTTTTGACTGCCGCTATATGTCCCTCCTGATGTGAAAATCTGTATAAAGGCACGTCAAGAACTGATGCAATCATGCTGCCTGCCGAAATCCCGGCATTGAACACCGGCATATACGAGCCCTCTGCAGGTCTTGGCCTTGAGGATACGGAAACAGCTTTGATAATGTATCCTGCTGTATCTGATTTGATATTCTCAATTATTTCAGGCAGGTTTGCAATATGCTGAAAAAGGGCGTCAGACTGTCTGAGTCCTCTCTCGCCCTGTTTTACCTTTAGAAGTTTTCTCCTGTCGGAAATTATATTGCCGCAGCTGTCAACTGCCGCAGCAGATGTTGTATAGTTGCTTGTATCTATACCTAATACACATTCATTAGTTTTCATTTTTGAGTTTAATCGCTTTGCCCAGCAGTCCGTTTACAAATTTCTGTGAGCTGTCGGTTCCGAATTTTTTGGCAAGATTTACTGCCTCGTTAAGCGAAACAGCTTCAGGTATATCCTCTGCAAAAAGAATTTCGCCAAGAGCCAGTCTGCATATGGCAAGGTCTGATTTGGCCATTCTCTCTGTGCTCCAGCCGTCGCTTGATTTGTTTATGAGAGCATCTATTTCTTCGAGATTATCCGCTATCGCCCTGTGCATATCGTCGATGTATTTTTTCTGTTTGGCGTTGATTTTGTAATCTCTTAAAAATCTGTTTTTCAGTTCATCTGAAAAGTCTTTTTGTACTCCCATCTGAAAAATAAGCTGCATAAGCAGTTCTCTGGCTGCTTCTCTTGTCATTTATATTTCCTCCTCATCAGGCAGATGAACGCCCTGCACATGAATGTTTACAGCGGTTACCGACAGTCCTGTCATCTGCTCTACTTCGTTTTTTACATTTACCTGTACTTCCCACGCAACTGCAGGTATTTTAACTTCATAATCGACGATTATGAATACATCTATTTCGACATTCTGTTCATCTCTGGAAATTTTAATGCCTTTTGAGGGAGGCTCGTTTCCGAGTATGTTTCTTGAAAGGTTGTCAATAAGGCCTCCGCTGAGCTCGTGCACTCCGTTTGTCTTGAGCGCGGCGTTTACAGCACATATTGATACAACCTCGTCTGATATTTTAATTGTACCGTATTTATCCTCTCTGTTCTGACCCATAATTACCTCTTATAGCTGAATTATACCAATTAAACAATTGTAATAACCTTACTGTTTTTTGCAGTTATCAACACTGACTTTAATTATAGCATTTTGCCGCTGCTTTTACAACATTTTAGGAATAGTTTGGCGATACAAAAACTATTTTATATATTTATTTTCAAAAAATTTGCTTACTAAAAAACACCGGTTTCCCGGTGTGATTATCTTCTATTTTGTTTTGTTCTGCACTACTATTTCTCCTGCATCTCTGCCTGTCTCACGCATTACTATATCATATATCTTGGCAACATCTGACCGCAGCAGCTCCTGTGTATTTACCGTTACATTAACCGAGTTGTCAGTTATTATAACAAGGGCTTCCGGCAGGTCTTTTGTTTTTATCAGCTTTTCGATTATCTGCTCCTGATCCATATACTTTATAATTTTCAGCTTCTGCTCTGTGGCATTTTTCTTTTCGGCTTCATTGTCTGCCTGTGATATCGTATCTGTAAGCATCGCTATTACTTCGTTTCTGTCAAGATTTATATTTGCCCTCTCCTCCGCAAAGGTTTTATCTGTGTTTTTTTCGACTCCGTCATCTGAGGCCACGCTTTCGGTTTCGTTTTTTTCGGCTTTGACTTCGTCTTTTGACACATTAAGGCTATCGACAAGCACATCTCCGTCATGCGGAGGTATTTCATTTCCTGTAAGTGTTGCAACAAGGTCAGGCTTTACCTGCATTACCGCCGCTGCGCATACTACCAGTGTGAGAATAACAGCTCCTGCTATACGCCCTTTTTTACCAATATGTATACTCTTTATTCCCTTTAGCTTTTTCATTAATCATTTCCCCCGTTTCTTTTTTCAAAAACAACCACATTTGATGCAGGTATGTTGTAGACTGCCGCAACAGCCCTCGTTATATTATCTCTGATAACAGGATCTCCCGCACCCTCTGCCGTTATTATCACACCTGATATACCATTATCCTCACCCTGTCTTATCATAACGTCAACCTCACCTACGCCGTCAATATCCGTAAGAATTTCACTAAGCGTCATTTCACTACCGCCGTTATCGTCTATTATCTGCCTGCGGCTGTCTCTGTCCTGTGTGAGTACATCAAAAGCTACAAGCAGAACTGCGGCAATCACTGCAACGGTTATGAGTTTTATGATTATATCTTTGGATTTGCCCTCTTTAAAAAATTTATCAAACATATTCACTCCTATAATATATTTATTAAATTTCAGGTTATGACAGAAATTCTGCAACAGGTTTTGTTATTGCCGCAAGAAGTATCAGCGAAAATATGAATTTGACATATCTGCCCATATCTGATGCAGGAAGCAGTATCTCAGTAAATGACAGCGCAACGGCAATAATGATAATATCCCTTATAAATTCGCTTAACTGACTCATACCTGATTGCCTCCGATTGAAATTATCACTGCAAGAAATATGAGGAACATAAAACAGGTAAGCGCCATAACAACTCCTGTCAGTATGATTGAGGTCCCCGTATCGCTCAGTGACTCTGAAATTCTGTTTTCACCCAGCAGCTGTGATATTATAGCCGTCAGCTTGTATATTACAGCTATTGCAGTAATCTTGATTACAGGAACCGCAAGCGCGCAGAGCAGAATTATTATCCCTACAACTCCGACAGTGCTTTTGATTACTCTGACGCAGGTTATGGCAAGGTCAAGGCTGTCTGACGCAAAGCCCCCAATGATTGGAATGAAGCTTCCCGCGGCATATTTGGCGCTTTCAAAGGCTGCTCCGTCTGCAGCTTTGGTTACTATGCTCTGTATTACCGTGATGCCCCCGAATATGGTTACAAGCAGTCCTGTTGCAAAGGCTGCGGCATTTCTTAAAAATTTGCCTATTGATGATATGTATTTTTTTTCGAGCAGACTGTCTATTACAAACATTACCGAGGACAGAAACATAACAGGAAATATTATATTGGATATGATTGCCGCAAAGGAAGTCACTATACCCGATACCAGAGGACTCAGCATACCGGCGGAAGTCATACCGCCGCTGGCTATAAGGAGGGGGATCATAACCGGAAGAAGTATCTCCATCGTATGAACCATTGTATCCATTGCTCCGGAGGCTAAATCATAGACGATACCCAGATTAACCATAGTGATTGCTGCGATGGCGCTGCTGCATACAAGAAGCGCAACCTTTGATACTGATTTTTCTCCAAAGGATCCTGAAATGCTCTTGAGAAGTCCCAGTATAATGCAGACTGCTATGATTTCCACACCCAGCATCAGAGTGTCTTTGACTTCATATATAAACAGTTCCTTTAAAGAGCCTATGATATTATCCGTTTCAAATATGCTGTGTCCGCCGGCTGCCGAATTGACGATATCGTCAAGGGTTGTATCTCCGAATATATCGCTGCCGTCTATAATCTCCTGCAGGTCCTGTGTGTCAAGCTCTGAAAGCTCCTGTCTTAATATTTCATCTTTATCCATGCCGGTCACCTACAAAAGTTTGTCTATAAGGGTTATGACGGAGGCAAGTACAGGTATTGAGATAAAAAAGATTATCAGCTTGCCCGCCAGCTCAACCTTTGTGCCTATTGCCGCCTGCCCTGCATCCCTGCACAGCTGTGATGTAAAATCAGACAGATAGGCAATTACAAGCACCTTGATTATTACAGGAAAGTATTCACGCCCGTATTCCACCTTGTTGTAAATGGCCTCAAAGTATCTGAATATGTCCGTCAGGCTGTTTAATATCATAAT
Source organism: uncultured Clostridia bacterium (assembly GCA_934256595.1). Classification (GTDB taxonomy): domain Bacteria; phylum Bacillota; class Clostridia; order Peptostreptococcales; family Anaerovoracaceae; genus UMGS973. Next base: position 65,564 of record CAKQOW010000001.1, on the reverse strand, counting down.
CAGTATAATAATTCCCGTTGCTAAAGCTATGTAAAGTGAAACCTCTGCGCGAACGCTTTTGACAAGTGATGCCGATATAACTCCCGCAAGAGCCACCATTATTATCTTTAATATTTCCATTACAGTGAAAACAGCTCCCTTATAACCCCGAAGAAATCGCTGATGAGGTTTACAACCATAAGCAGCACTATAACAACTCCCGCAAGGGTTACAAGCATCGCCTGCTCCTCTCTGCCTGCTTTCACAAGCACCTGATTAAGTACTGCTATGGCAATGCCTATTCCTGCTATTTTAAATATAATATCAATATCCGCTGTCATTTTTTCTCCTCTTTAAATAAGTAATATTACCGCGCAGGCTCCGCAAAAGCCGCCTATTGCTCTATACATTCTGCCCTTTGTCCTGTATTCCTCGTCTGCTTTTTGTATCTGCAGGTCAAGCTTTGCGGTTATCATTTCAATCATAGACTGCTGCTGCATAATACCGCTTGCGCCAAGCTCCGCTCCGGCTTCCTTTAATATCCCGATATCCTCATCTGTAAGTATGCCGCCGTATATGCTGTCTGCGGCAAGCTCCCAGCTTCTCTGAAAGTCAGTTATTTCACCGCATATGATATCCGATATGAAATCTTCGGCAAGACCCGCAGTCTGATTTTTAATTCTGCCAAGGGATAATGCCACAGGGTCTTTTCGGTAGGCTATTTCTCTTGACAGTGAAAGCAGCATATCTCTAAGATAAACAAGCTCAGATACTCTTAATCTGTATCCGCTGCTTTTGATGATGCCGCATATCAGACAGGAGCCGCCTATTGCTGCTGCAAGAATAAGTTTAATCAATTTTCATTACCTCTTTTACCGTCCCTGTTCGGGGATTGTTTGTAAGGAATATAAGTCTTGAGAAAGTACCGTCTCTGACCATACCGCCTATACGTGAGGCTGCCACTTCCTCATATGAGCTGCCGTGAACGGAAGCCACAATATTGATGCCTGCACAGACTGCCGCTTCTATTGCGGCGGCATCTTCTGCCGTACCTATTTCGTCTGTCACTATTACGTCAGGTCCCATTGAGCGTATCAGCATCATCATTCCCTCGGCTTTGGGGCAGCCGTCAAGTATATCTGTTCGCGGTCCTATGTCGTATGCGCTTTGACCCAGATATGTCCCTGCTATTTCGGAGCGTTCATCACATACTGATACCTGCCTGCCGGAGCTGCTCAGAAGCCTTGTAATGTCCCTCAGCAGTGTGGTTTTGCCACAGCCGGGCGGAGATGCCACCAGTACATTTCTGTCCGTTATATCGCTTTTCAGAGGCTCTGCTATGCCGACTATTTCTCTGCTGCACCTGATATTGACAGAGGAAACATCCTTAATCAGGTGAACTCTCCCCCTGTCAAGGACTGCTCTGCCGCATATACCGACTCTGTGTCCGCCCTCTATCGTTATGTAGCCTTTGGCAAGCTCTTCTTCATAGGCATAGTAGGAATGGTTGAGCAGGCTGTTTAAAATCCTGTTCATTATGTCATAGTCTATAGGAATACTGTCTACTGCAAACTCTCTGCCGCCCGATATGATGCGTATGCCGCTGCCGGTTCTGATGCGTATTTCCTCCAGAGAGGTTATAATTTCAGATGGCAGAGTCCTGATGTTTTCACCTATACTCACAGGCAGCTTTTTAAATATACACTCAAGATTTCTCATACCTTGTCCGTCCTTTCAATACACTATATGTACTGTGGACAGGTAATATTACAAAAAAATATACAGGCTTTCGCCTGGATGAGTATAGTATATTATATTATATTATATTGGGTTTTCTTATCAGTCCCTTTCGTATAGAATAGAGAAAGGAGCACTCCCTTTTTGAAATGCTCCCTTTACACCCCTTTTTGGTATTATCTTTTGCAAAAATATATAAACCGAAAAGGAGCCTCTATATAAAAATTTTATCACTAGCTTGGTTTTATATTACTCCTCACTTCCATTGCTGCTCTCAGGAGTAATATAAAGCTTAACCTTTTCGATACGTCTGTCCTTGACAGATTCTATCTTGAACACAAGGTTTTCATATTCTATGACCTTGTCCTCTTTTTCTTCTTCATCAGGTAAATCGCCCAGAAGCTCAATGATAAATCCTCCCAGAGTTTCACTGTTTTCTGAAACAAGTTCAAGCCCCAGTTCATCATTTATATCATCAAGATCCGTATTACCGTCTATCATATAGGTGTTTTCATCAACCTTGACTATTTCAGTTTCTTCTTCGTCATATTCATCGTCTATATCGCCCATAACCTCCTCGATTATATCCTCCATAGTGACAATGCCTGCAAATCCGCCGTATTCGTCTATGAGAATTGCAATATGCTGCTTGGTTTTCTGAAGCTCAAAAAACAGTGTGTCTATCTTTTTGGTTTCGGGTACAAAGTACGCTTTACGGAGTATACTGCGTATATCCACATTTTCAAACCCGTCCTGATATGCCTTTATCATATAATCTTTGACGTGAAGTATTCCTATGATATTGTCGCTGTCCCCGTCACATACAGGTATTCTTGAATACTGAAGCCTCATCAGATCCTCTATAAATTCATCTATAGGGTCCTGAATATCTATCATAAATACATCTGTTCTCGGAGTCATGATTTCGTGGGCAAGCTTATCATCAAATGCAAATATGGCATTTATCATCTTCTTGCCTTCTTCTCTTATCTCTCCGTTTCCCTGACTTTCCTCAAGGATAGACATAACTTCTTCTTCTACATCATTTTTGTGTTTTGAAAACCATCTGGGGACCATAATTATTTCCTTTCTTTTTAACTTAGTATAAATACACCAATTAGATTATTGTATCTAATGTATTTTTTAGACGTTGTTTTTCATTACTTCCTGTTGTATTAAAACGCTCAATTGGAATCCCATATTTCTCCAATATTTCATTTTTCATTTTATCTCGTTTCTGTTGCCTTTGGTTAACATTATGATAAGCATAACCATCAACTTCAATAACAAGCAATGGCTGATAATTTAATTTTGAAAAAACAACAAAATCCAAATGAGTTAGCCGATTTGAAGCAAAAGTAATTTCATCTGGTTCAAGTTTTGAGTAATCACGAATCAAATATTTTAATGGTATATGCATTGCAACACTCAGTTTTGAATATTTATCTTCTTCTAACAGTTCCTCAATCAGGCTATACATAAGATTTTCGCTTTCAAACTCTGATTGACGACCATACTTCTTAATTATTTGCTCTCTTGCCTCTTCATAACCCTTATATAAATTATCAAATATAGATTGTACATTGCTGTCAATAACATCATAATTATAATACTTTATGTATCCTATCAGGTCATGGATAGGAGAAACGTTATCATTATTATTGCCATCTGTTACCACTATAAACTGTTTGATTGCTCTAGAAACAGCTACATTTAAGCGATTGGGATCCGAAACGAAATCACTTATCTCATTATCTACTGTTGAAAAAATCATTGTGGTACGTTCCTGACCTTGAAACTTATCTACTGTATCAGATTTGATTGTTTCATTAAACTTATCAAAAGTTTTTTTCATAAGGTCAGCCTGATTGCGATATGGTGTTACAATGCCTATATTTTCACCATTTCCAGTAGTTAATGACGGTAAAACCTCTTGCATAATAACATCTATCTGTCGTTGATTTATATGATTTCTTGCATGATTTCCAGCAACCGTACGATAAACTTTTAATGGATCTGATATGGAATTGTTTTCAGTCATAATAACTAATTCATTATTATAAAACCGTTTATTACAAAATCCGATAATAGCAGGATTGCAACGATAATGCTCTTTCAGTAATACCTTTGGTGCATCTTTAAAAACACTTATAACAGATGAAAGTAAACTGTGCTTTGCATAATTATATAAATCAGGCATTCCATATTTATATAATATATTTGTTGTTTTATTTCTTGTTTCAGAGTCTATTACATTTGGAAGTTGTTTTAAATCTCCTACGATTACAGCATTTTTGGCACAAGAAAGAGCTAATACTCCTGTTGCAATATCAACTTGGGACGCCTCATCAACAATTACATAATCATAAACAAAACTGTTGTTTAAACTAGAGCGTAAAGAATATGTTGTACTTAATATTACAGGATAGTCTTTTGTAAAAGCTTCGGACTTCCATTTTAAATCTTTTCTTTCATAAAGTCTTTTATGTTTGCCACCTGTATATTCTTTTGCAAGATTACCCTTGAATATCATCAAAGACTTAGCAGTATAATCATTCATTTTATTACTGAAATCGTATGACTGTAATTGCTTTTCCAGTTTTGTAATATTATTTTTAATTTCATTAATACGTTTATTATAGAATAGATTCTCACAACAATTAATAATATTCTGTGCATCTTCATTTAAAAAATCAAAAGACTTTATCCCATAATTTATTCGCCATATTAACTTTTTAAAAAAACTAATATTAATATTATTTTCTGTTATATATTCATATTCGGTAATAAAAGTAAGTATTTTTTCTGTTTTTACTTTTTTGAAGAATTTAACAGTTAATAAATCGACATTATCATTGTTTATATAACCAGAGTAATGTTCGAATTCTCTTTCCAGCTCGTCCAACTTGGCTTTTAAGATTGCCAAACGATTCTGCACATCCAGCATCTGATTAAATTCAACCTCTGCAGCATCTAAAGCTTCTTCAGTTTCTTTTAATTTTTCTGTTTCTTTTTTCCACTCTTCTATCTCTGGAATTTCAATATTCTGTGTTTCTAAAAAATCTTTTTTATTATCAGAATTTCCAAGCTGTGCTGCTATAAATGAAAGATTATATTTTTCTAACTTTTCATATATATTTTTAGTTGCAGTATTATTGTTAGATATTACAGCAACCGTATTACCTTGCATAACGGTATTTGCTATTATATTTAAAATGGTCTGTGTTTTACCTGTACCCGGCGGCCCCTCAATAATACTAATCTGATTCTTTAGTGCATTTTCTACCGCCTGCTTCTGACTTAAATTAAATCCAAACGGATAAATAACTGTTTTATTATTCCTTTGTATACTTGTTACTTCACCATTTTCAAGATATTTAAACAAAACACTGTTTTTATCAATAGTTTTAATAGTATTGTAATTTTCTAACAAAATATTTTTTCCGTCTTTAAATAGTCCTGTTTTTTGTGCAATTTCTTTAAAATAGTCAAATCTGTCTCTGCCTTTACAAGTTTTATTATCTAAAACAGCTACATAATCTGCATTTACTGTCATAAAAGTATAATCATCATAAATAATTCTTACATATTCTCCAAAAGACTGTATCGCATATGCATTAAGTAATACTGAACCATTTAAAAACAAAATCTTATTTTTAAGGATAGTTACTTTTTTGTTTTCATATATTTGAACATTAGCAGCATTATATTCATATATTGAACCATCATTAAACTTTATTCTTACTTTTATTTCATCGTCTGTGTATTCAAAATCTGAAACATCATTCGTTTTGTCTTTACCCTTTAATATAATTAACTTGTCAGGAATTTCACGCATAGCTTTTCTCCATTTTTTTAAAGGAGTATAAATATCATCTTCACTTATTTCCTCTTGCAGAGCATATAGTTTTTCTTAACCTTTTTCGGGAACTTTATTCTCAGTATCTGCTGCGGATGAGGAGCCGACTCTATTGGTTCATCTTCATCATTGTGCATATACGAAAGCTTCATTGCAAAGGTATCGCAGTCCGGACCGAACACTTCTATCTCATCTCCGATATTCATCTTGTTTCTCTGCTCCACAACAGCAATACCGGTATTCTCGTCATATTCCAGAACAATACCTGTAAAGCTGTATTCTCTGGTGTATTCACTGGTCTGGTAGTTCTGATCCTTGTTGGTAGGCTTGTCAAAATAAAAGCCTGTGGTAAACTCCCTGTGGCTTGCCATTTTGAGATCGCGCATCCACTCATCATTATACCGATACTCCGCAGGATTTTCATAATATGTGTCAATAGCCTTTCTGTAAGCTCTTACTATATTGGCAACATAGAATATGCTTTTCATACGTCCCTCGATTTTGGCCGATGAAACTCCTGCCTCTATCAGCTCAGGGATATGCTCTATCATACATAAATCTCTGGAATTTAATATATATGTGCCTCTGCCGTCCTCTTCCACAGGATAGAACTCATCAGGCCGTTTTTCTTCAACAAGTCTGTACTTCCATCTGCATGGGTGGGCGCACTGTCCTCTGTTGGCATCACGTTCAATCATATAGTTGCTGAGAAGACATCTTCCCGAATAGGATATGCACATTGCTCCCTGTACGAAAGCCTCAATATCCATACCTGCAGGTATGTTTTTTCTCATCTCTATAATTTCTTTGAAAGTAAGCTCTCTTGCAAGAACCACTCTCTTGACCCCCTGCCGGTACCAGAAGCGCGCAGTGGCGTAGTTGGTGGTATTTGCCTGCGTGCTTAAATGAAGCTCCGCCTTTGGTATTATCTCTTTGAGAATTTCTATTACACCGGGATCTGATACGATAAACGCATCTATATCAATATCCCTTATCTTGTTCAGGTATTCTCTCAAAGGCTCGATATCCTCGTTGTGCGCATAAATATTAAGCGCAAGATATGCCTTTGCATTGTTCTTGTGGCAGTATGCCACACCTTCTTTGATTTCATCTATTGACAGATTTCCTGCCCCTGCTCTGAGGCTGAACATTTCACCGCCGAAATATACAGCATCTGCGCCGTAATCAACTGCAAATCTTAATTTTTCCAAATCTCCCGCAGGAGCTAGTAATTCTATTTTTTTCATAATAAAGTTAATGACTCTTTCTATTTTAGTATACTTATCGCAATTCCGTCCCCTACGGGAAGAAGTGCTGTGTCTGCATAATCAACACCGGTTATATACTCTACAAACTCTCTCATTCTTCTGATGTTGGTTTTGTATTTGCCTGTTTCATCATACTTGTCCGAAACCACACGGGCCTTGAAAAGCACATTATCTGAAACTATAACCGCGCCTTTTGTGCAGTGCTTTAGGGCTGCGTCCCAGAAACGCCTGTAATGGCTCTTGGCGGCGTCTATAAAGACGAAATCATATTGCATATCGAGATTGTTTACAATTTCCTCTCCGTCGCCGCAAAGCACCTCTATACGCTCTGAAAATCCAAACCTGTCAATGTTTGCTCTTGCAATGCGGGCTGTTTCCTCTTTGACCTCAACGGTTGTAATATCCGCATCACATACGGCGGCAAAGCAGCTTGCCGAATAGCCTATGGCAGTGCCTATTTCAAGTATTCTCTGAGGTCTCATAATTCTGAGCAGATTTAATATGAGGGACTCTGTGTCCGGAAGTATTATAGGGACTCTGTCTGCCTCCGCCTCTGCTCTGAACCTGCCGAATTCATCATTTACCGGTCTGTAAAACGATGTGATATATTCAACAACCTCTGGGTTGATTATGTTTCTGTAATTGCTCATATGCGTTTAGTTTTCCTTTTCTGCTTCTGCTTTCTGGTAGGCTTTGTAATAAGCGTCCTTGTCCTTTAGGAACTGATTGTAATCGCTTGAAAAGGCTGCGCTTCCGTCAAGCTTCTCGCTTACTACAAAGTATAGGTAATCAGTCTTTGCAGGGGATATCGCTGCTTTGATCGCATTTATTCCCGGACTGCATATAGGTCCCGGCGGAAGTCCTGTATTTTTATAAGGGTTATAGTCTGACTCCACTGCTATATCCGCATAGGTAAGATTAACCTTGTCTTCCTGTAATATATATGATACGACTGAGTCCATCTGCAGTGCCATGCCCTTGTCAAGCCTGTTGTATATTACGCTTGATACAAGAGGCATATCCTCAGGTATTCCTGCCTCCCTCTCTATAATCGAGGCTGCTATAACTATATCTCGGAGCGAATGTCCCGAGGCCTTAGCCTGCTCTACTATGTCAGCCGTAACCATTTCTTTGAAATGATCAAGCATCATAGTGATTATTGTTCTGGCATCTGTCCCTTCTTCAAATGAATATGTGTCAGGATACAGAAAGCCCTCAAGTCTGTACATGGAGCGTTCGTTGCCTGCAAGAAAATCATAGGTGCTGAAATCTCCGTACTGCGCTTCGTGCATAAATTCATCGTATGAAATTATACCCGCTTCATCGAGATTTTTTGCTATCTTTTCGACAGTCTGCCCCTCTATAACAGTGAAATTGTGCGATATTGTATCTCCTTCACTTATCATTTGCATCATCTGCTTCATACTCATAGACTGTGACAGACCGTAGGTGCCCGCCTTGTATGTGCCGTCATAGCCGTAAAGCTTTGAAAGCACTCTGAACACGCCCGGTTTTTCGATAAGGCTGTTTTCTTCAAGTACGGCGGCTATCTGTATTGTCCCGCTGCCCTCAGGAATTGTAGTTACTACAATATCCTCGGAAGTTTTGTCAACAGGACGTCCCCCTGATATAAGTACAATTAACATAACTGCAATTATAACTGCTGCTGCGACTATAGCTGCGATTATTATTTTCTTCATATATATCCCTCTGTTTTGCCATATATTTGGAAAGGGACGTAAAATTTACGCCCCGTTTGAAATTTCCTGTCTTTATTTCTTTGATCTTCCTAAGTATTCACCGGTTCTTGTGTCAATCTGAATAACTTCGCCCTCTTCGATGAAGATAGGAACGTGAATAGTAGCGCCTGTTTCAACTACTGCAGCCTTTGTAACGTTTGTAGCAGTGTTGCCCTTAACTCCCGGCTCTGTTTCGATAACCTTAAGGTCTACAAAGTTTGGAGCTTCAACCATAAACGCATTGCCCTTGTAGAATTTGATAGTTGCTTCATCATTTTCTCTGAGGTACTTCATAGCATCTTCAACCTGCTCTGCCATAAGAGGAACCTGATCGTAAGTTTCAGGGTCCATGAAGTAGTAAAGCTCACCGTCATTGTAGAGATACTGCATAACCTTTGTTTCTATGTGAGCCTTAGGGAATTTGTCATCAGGATTGAAAGCTTCTTCTCTTGTAGCTCCTGTAAGTATGTTTTTGTATTTTGTTCTTACAAATGCAGCACCCTTGCCAGGCTTAACGTGCTGGAAATCTAAAACCACGTGAGGTTCACCGTTAATTTCAAATGTAATACCTTTTCTAAAATCGCTTGCATAAATCATAAATATCTCTCCATTCTTTCAGACCTAACCCGGTACTTGCCAAGTCAAATCAATCTCTCATATTAACTACTATTATATCAAATATACCAGTTCTTGCAAGTACTAGTTTGCACCCTGGCTGTTTCCGCTGCCGGCAGGTACCATAGTTTCGTTTAATATCTGATAAACATCCTGCATCATCAGCGCAAATCTCATTTCACACTGTATATACTGTGCAGCGGCAGGGTCCTGCATCATAATACCCATAAGCTCCTGCATTTTAGCAAGGGCCTCTGCGTCCATTTCCTCTCCTGCAATCTGCTTTGCCTGCATTTCAAGCTGCTTTGCCTGAAAATCCTGTATCATCTTGTCAAGGTCAGGGTTCTGCGCAATCATATTTTTTGCGTTCATATACTGTTTGTATTCTTCACATTCCTTTATGGCCTTTGCCAGAGTGTGAGCCTGATCGTAAACGTTCATAAAATAACTCCTTTCGTAATTATACTTCTAAGAATATCGGCAGTATCACCGGACTTCTCTTTGTTTTTTCGTATATAAATGTGCGAAGCGAATCTCTTACCATTGATTTCATCGCATTCCAGTCCCTTATGTTTCTGCTGCAGCAGTTCTGAAGCGTTCTGTCAACTATGCAGCGCGCATTTTCAATAAGGTCCTCGTTTTCTCTGACATATACAAAGCCTCTTGAGATGATATCAGGTCCCGATATCACATTGCGCTCCTTGTCTATGGCAGCCACCACAATTATAAGGCCGGACTCGGACAGCAGTCTTCTGTCTCTCAATACTATATTGCCTACATCTCCCACACCGAGACCGTCTACGAGAATATCCTCCGCCGGAACTGTTTCCTTTGAAATCTCGGCGCGTCTTCTTGTAAGATTTAAAATCTGTCCGTTTTCAAGAATGAAAATAGAATTGTTTTTCATTCCCAGATTTTTGGCGATTTCCTTGTGAGCCATTAAATGTCTTGCCTCGCCGTGAACAGGCATAAAGAACTTAGGCTTGATAAGCGAGTGCATTATCTTGAGCTCCTCCTCACAGGCGTGACCTGAAACGTGAGTGTCTGCAATATCCGAGTAGATTACGGTCGCTTCCTTTTCGATAAGCTTGTTTACTACATTGGATACCATTTTTTCATTGCCGGGAACAGGAGTTGACGATAATATTACTACGTCACCTTTTTTAATCTGTACCGACTTGTGATCATTTGAAGCCATTCTTGAAAGAGCGGACATCGGCTCTCCCTGACTTCCCGTAGTTATAATCAGAAGCTGCCTGTCAGGTATCGTGTTTATCTTTTTGATATCCACAAGAGTACCCGCAGGCACCGACAGATACCCAAGTTCCATGGCTATTTTAACCACATTTTCCATACTTCTGCCTGAAATAGCGACTTTCCTTTTGCATTTGACTGCATTGTCTATTATCTTCTGCACCCTGTGCACGTTTGACGAAAATGTCGCAATTATAATTCTCTGGTTTACATCTTCAAATATGTTTGCAAGGGTTTCACCTACAACCTTTTCGGAAGCTGTAAATCCCGGTCTTAAAGCATTGGTGCTGTCCGCCATCATCAGCGTTACACCCTTGGCCCCTATTTCGGCAAGTTTCGTAAAGTTTATCGGCTCGCCGTCTACAGGAGTATAGTCTATTTTGAAATCTCCCGTATGGAATATCCTGCCCGCAGGAGTATCTATGCAGAAGCATACTGCATCTGCAATGGAATGAGTTGTCCTTATGGTTTCAACTCCAAAGGGTCCCAGCTTGAATTTGTCACCGGGTTTGATTGTATTAAGTCTGGCCTTGAGGCCGTGTTCTTCAAGTTTGCTTTTGACAAGACCAAGTGTAAGTCTTGTTCCGTATATAGGTGCATTAATCACCTTGAGAAAATACGGTATTGCTCCGATATGGTCCTCGTGTCCGTGTGTTAAAATCACACCTTTTATCTTCTTGCCCGCAGTCTGCAGATAAGAAAAATCCGGAAGCACAATATCTATACCGTACATCTCATCTTCAGGGAAAGTCATGCCGCAGTCTATGACAAGTATCTGATCCTGATATTCCAGAAGCGTCATATTCTTGCCTATACCGTTAAGCCCGCCTATGGGGATAACCTTGAGGCCCTGACTTTCCTTTTTATTTGTGTTTTGTTTCATAAATTATCTCTCCATCTATATCTTCAGATGGCCATTATTTAACAACGATATTTACCAGTTTGTCAGGTACTGCAATTACTTTTACAATATTTCTGCCGTCCACTGCTCTTACTGCAGCTTCGCTTTCCATAACAGTCTTCTGAAGCTCATCTCTGCCAAGTCCGCTGGCAACGCTCATTTTTTCCTTAACCTTGCCGTTAATCTGAATTACTATTTCAACGCTGTCTTTAACAAGCGCGCTTTCATCGTAAGCAGGCCAGCCGACGTTATATAATGAACCTGTGTGTCCCAGATACTCCCACATTTCCTCGCATACGTGAGGTGTAAACGGTGAAAGAATGAGTACCAGCTTTTCTATGCAGGCATTAATAAGGCCCTCATTTACATCAGGAAGCTCCTTGTAACGGTAAAGCTCGTTTACAAATTCCATAATTGTACTTATTGCCGTATTGAACTGGAATCTTCCGCCGGCATCATCTGAAACTTTCTTAACCGCATAGTTTGCCATATAGTTAAGCTGCTTGTCGTTATCGTTTCTGATTTCAAAGTCTGTAGTCTTGAAGCCGTATTTCTGAACAGTTTCATATACAAGTCTGTATACTCTGTTTAAAAATCTGAAGCTGCCCTCAACACCGGCATCCGACCAGTCGAGTTCCTTTTCAGGAGGCGCTGCGAACAGTATAAACAGACGTGCTGTATCTGCTCCGTATTTTTCAAGTATTTCGGCAGGACTTACTACGTTTCCTAAAGATTTACTCATCTTCTTGCCGTCTTTGTTTACCATACCCTGTGTAAGCAGGTTCTTGAACGGTTCTTCATCTGTTACAAGACCTAAATCATATAAAGCCATCTGGAAAAATCTTGCGTACATCAGGTGTAAAATAGCGTGCTCTACTCCACCTATATACTGGTCAACATTCATCCAGTATTTCACTTTTTCTTTATCAAATACTTCGTTTTCATTCTTAGGATCGCAGTATCTGAGGAAATACCACGATGAATCCAGGAATGTATCCATAGTGTCGATTTCTCTCTTTGCAGGCGCTCCGCATACAGGACATACTGTATCAACAAAGGTTTTGCTTGTTGCTATCGGAGATTCGCCCTTGCCTGTAAATTCAATGTCTGTAGGCAGCAGTACCGGCAGATTTTCTTCCTTTTCAGGAACCCAGCCGCAGTGCTCGCAGTGAATCATAGGTATAGGAGTACCCCAGTATCTCTGTCTTGAAATAAGCCAGTCTCTTAATCTGTAGTTTACGGTAGCCTTGCCTATGCCCTCTTCTTCAACCCATTCGATAACCTTTTTGATAGCTTCGCGGTTGTTCATTCCGTCGAATTTGCCGGAATTTATCATAGTACCCTCAGCAACAAAGGCTTCCTTGAGGTTGTTTACATCTATATCAGGATTTCCCGGATCTACTACAGGTATGATATCAAGACCGAATTTAGTTGCAAAGTCAAAGTCTCTCTCATCGTGAGCAGGTACGGCCATAATAGCTCCTGTACCGTATCCCATCAGTACATAGTCTGAAATGTAGATCGGAACTTCCTTGCCGTTTACAGGATTGATTGCATATTTGCCTATGAATACGCCTGTTTTTTCATTGCTGGTTGATGTTCTCTCGATGTCGCTCATATGCTGGCATCTGTCGATATATTCCTTTACAGCCTGCTCGTATTCTGTGCCTTCAACAAGGCTGTTTACATACGGATGCTCAGGTGCAAGTACCATATATGTTACACCAAAGAGTGTATCAACTCTTGTTGTGAATATCTTGAGCTTTCTTTCGTCGTCTTTAATTGCAAAGTCAACCTCTGCGCCTACGGATTTGCCTATCCAGTTTTTCTGCATAATCTTAACCTTGTTTGGCCAGCCGTCAAGTGTATCCAGGTTCTTGAGAAGTCTTTCAGCGTAATCTGTAATCTTGAAGTACCACTGTGAAAGGTTTTTCTTGCCTACAGGCGCTCCGCATCTTTCGCATACGCCGTCAACAACCTGTTCGTTTGCCAGAACTGTCTGGCAGTCAGGACACCAGTTTACAGGATTTTCTTTTTTGTATGCCAGTCCTTTTTTGTAGAACTGAATGAAAATCCACTGCATCCATTTATAGTAATCAGGGTGACAGGTACATACTTCTCTGTCCCAGTCATAAGAAAGACCCAGCTCTGAAAGCTGCTCCTCCATTTCGTGTATATTGTCCCATGTCCAGATATCCGGCGCAACTCCGTGCTTGATTGCCGCATTCTCTGCAGGAAGTCCGAAAGAGTCAAAGCCCATAGGGTGAAGCACGTTATAGCCCTGCATATTCTTAAATCTTGCAACAACGTCACCTATTGAATAGTTTCTTACATGACCCATATGAAGCTTTCCTGACGGATAAGGGAACATTTCAAGTACATAGTACTTTTCCATATCCGGCTTTTCTTCCATTTTGAAAGTATTGTTGTCAGCCCAGTATTTCTGCCATTTCTTTTCTATTTCTCTGAAATTATATCTTTCGTTCATTTCTGTATCCTCCGGTTATCAATTAAAAATCCAGTGTGCTGCAGTCTCCCCAGATTTTTTCTATGCTGTATTTATCTCGCATCTGCTCTGTAAGAACATTGACTATGATATCGCCGTAGTCCATAAGCATCCAGCCGGACGAAGGCTTTCCCTCTATGCTCTTTACAAATATACCTTCCTTTTCAAAAACAAATTCCATTTCATCGACAAGCGCATTCAGCTGTCTTTCGCTTCCCGCAGTTACAAGTACGAAATAATCTGCAAAGGAAGATTTCTCAGCGATGTCGATAATCATTACATCTCCGCCTTTTTTTGCATCTAATGTCTTAGCTGCAAACAGCGCCATTTCCTTACTGTTCATAAAACACTCCTTATATGCTTCTATAGTATCCCGTCCGGGATCAATTCCTTTTTGTTTAAGGTCTGAAACGGTCCACCTGAGAATAAATCTGTATGCTCCCTCAAGGTCGTTAAAGGCCTCCCAGCGAAGCCTTGCAGCTTCCGGGTATGTCCTGCCCGGCTCTACGGCATCTGCAACAAATACTATCTTTTCAAGCATGGACATGCCTGCTCTTGCAGAGGTGTGATACCTGATTGCATTGAGAATATCCTTATCCTCTATGCCGTAATACTTTTCTGCCCAGCAGGCGGCTATTCTGCCGTGAGCCAGATTTGTATTTCCGATAAATTCCTGACCTATATTAAACTTTCTGACCTCCTCATCGGACTCCTCTGCCGAGAGAGGCTTTGCTATGTCGTGAAACAGAGCGGCAGTTTCGGCTTTTGAAACATCCTGATTATATGCCGCCGCAAGCTGCTTTGCCGTTTCTACAACTCCGAAAGTATGCTGTTTTCTTGATTCCTTGAGGTTTTTATCTATATATTCAAGACACTTATTTATATAGTCCATTCTCCTGTATATACCTTTCAACCTTAGGATTTATATAGTCTTTGACAGACTCTCCGTTTTTGAGCTTCTCTCTCAGCTCTGTAGATGAAACATCAATCTGGGTATTGTGCACCACAATTATATTGCAGCCGTATTTTGATTTAAGCTCGTCTATCTTGGCTTTAAGCTCGTCATCTCTGTAGCCCGGTCTTGAGCCTATGATAAACGAATATCCCGAAAGTATTTCATCGGCGTTTTTCCACGTATCAATTTTGAGGAAAGCGTCGGTTCCCGTTATGAAATAGATTTCAGCGCTGTTTCCAAACTCATCTCTGAAATGATTGAGAGTGTTTACCGTATATGAAATCTCATCTCTGTTTAATTCATACGGTGAAACTATGGCTCCGTCATAATTCTGAACCGAAAGCTCTATCATCTCCGCCCTGTGTCTGCCGTCTGTGGCTTTTCTGTCAAGTTTGAAGGGTTGCAGGTTTGCAGGAACAAATATTATTCTGTCCAGCTCCGCCTCGTCCTTTGCCTGCATTGCAAGGTATATATGTCCGAAATGTATCGGATCAAAGCTCCCTCCAAATATCCCTATCTTAGTCATTTGCTATTTCTCCAGTTTCTCACATAAAGTCTTTACTATACTGTCCATTGAAACCTCTACCTGTTCGGATTTATCAAGAATTTTAACATTTAAAATCCCTGTTTCAATTTCATTGTCACCTATAACTACGGCATAAGATGCTCCCGATCTGTCCGCAGCCTTGAACTGACCCTTGATATTTCTCTCAAGCAGGTCAATTTCAGTGTTTATGTCGCTTGCTCTAAGCTCTCCCGCAAGCTTAAGACCGTATTTTTTGGCTCTGTCGCCCATAATAACTATAAATACCTCTGTTTCGCGTGGTTTTGGTATTTCCACACCGTTTGCCTCCATTGTAAGAAGCAGTCTTTCAATACCAAGACCAAAGCCCACGCCCGGCGTTGACGGACCTCCTACTTCCTCTATAAGGTTGTCGTATCTGCCGCCGCCGCATACAGTGCCCTGCGCTCCTATGCTTGTAGTTACAAATTCAAAGGCTGTCTTTGTGTAATAGTCAAGTCCTCTTACAATTCCCGGGTCTACAACATATTCAATGTTCATAGCCTCAAGGTTCTGCTTAAGCTCCTCGAACGCGTTCCTGCAGTCGTCACACAGGTAGTCCAGCATTACAGGCGCTCCCT
Source organism: uncultured Clostridia bacterium (assembly GCA_934256595.1). Lineage (GTDB taxonomy): Bacteria > Bacillota > Clostridia > Peptostreptococcales > Anaerovoracaceae > UMGS973. The sequence goes on along the minus strand of CAKQOW010000001.1, from coordinate 49,608 downwards.
GCACCAGCTCCTGACATACGGGTGATTTGCAGTCTAATATTCTCAGAGGATTTCTCTCGTATCTGTCCTTGCAGGTATCGCAAAGGTCATCATATTTGTCTGCAAGAAATTCTCTTAGGGCAGCTCTGTGCTTTTCTCTGCACTTCGGACATCCGATGCTGTTAATTCTAAGCTCTATATCCTTAATACCCATAGAGTTTAAAAATTCATATCCAAGGGATATAACCTCGGCGTCTGCCAGCATATTGTCAGTTCCGAAAGTTTCTATTCCGAACTGGTGGAACTGTCTCAGTCTGCCTGACTGAGGCTTCTCGTATCTGAAGCAGGATATGTCATAAAAATATTTTGTAGGCTGCGGGTCCGCATAAGCCTTGTGCTCTACAAATGATCTTGCTACAGGAGAAGTTCCCTCGGGTCTTAATGTAATGCTTCTGTTGCCGAAATCTGTGAAAGTATACATCTCTTTCTGCACGATGTCGGTTGTGTCGCCTACGCCTCTTTTGAACAGCTCTGTGTGTTCAAATACAGGTGTTGCAATCTGTTTGAAGCCGTATTTTGCGCAGATGTCCGCAAAAGCGTTTCTTACATATTTCCATTTGTATGCGTCCTGAGGAAGCATATCTTTCGTTCCTTTTGGTGCATTTGTAAGCAATTTTTTCACCTCCCGTTAAATATCTGTCTGTTTTTTCTTTCAATCATTTCATCTATTCGTGAAATGTATATCTCATAATTTGATACATTAGGTACTCTTTCAAGCCTGTTTTCGGCAGGGTAATATACCTTGCTGATACCTCCGGCTCCCATAGCTATAATGCTCTGAGCCTCCTCCATAATCCTTATGTTGTATACACTGAAAGTGTCGTCTTTGCAGTACCCTGTATTTTCAAGGCTGCCGGCCATATGCTTCTGTCTGTAAAGATAGTACGGCCTGTAGCCTTTGTCATCTAAAATCTCTCTGCCTGCCGCAAGCATCTGCGAAACCGTTTCGGCCTGTCTGAAATGAAAATCCCTGTCTATATCCTTGAGCTTTGAGGCTCTTTTGACTGCCAGAGTGTGAACAGTTATGTTTTCAGCTCCAAGCTCTGCGACTTTGTTTACCGTATCTTTGAAATCCTCAGGGGTTTCTTCCGGAAGCCCTGCTATGAGGTCGCAGTTGATTACGGGAAGTCCGTATTTACGGGCAAGACTGAAAGCATCGTAAATTTGCCTGTTTGTATGGTTTCTGCCGATTATATGAAGGGTTTCCTCTTTCATAGTCTGCGGATTTATGCTTATTCTGTCTATATTATGCTCAGAAAGCGCCTGTATTTTGGCCTCTGTGATTGTATCGGGTCTGCCTGCCTCTACGGTGAATTCTTTAATGCTCTCAAGATTTATATTCTTATCTATATGTGAAAGCAGTCTGTCAAGCTGATACTCGTCAAGGGTTGTAGGCGTACCGCCGCCTATATATATGCTTTCGGGAATTATTCCGGATTCAGCCATTCCGCTGCCTGCTGCTTCGATTTCCAGCATCAGCGCCTCAAGATATGCGTCTATTGCCTCTCTGCCTGCCTGATTTGATGTAAATGAACAGTAAAGACATCTCGTAGGACAAAACGGTATCCCTACATATATGCCTGCCGAGTTCTCAGATGGTTTTCCCAGTTTTTCCTGCTGGTAATTATATATATCAACAAGCTCTCCTGCCTTGTCGCTGCTTACCCTGTAGTCCTCTGTAAACTCTCTGTAAGGGTCAGACAGCATACCTGCAAGCTTGACCGGTCTTACGCCTGTAAGAGTTCCCCACGGCGGTCTTTGTCCTGTCAGCTCTGAAAGCCTGTCATAAATCTGAGCCTTTAATTTGTTCTTATCAGTTTTAGTATCGCCATCAAGGGTGAATTCCAGTCTGTCCGGAAGATTTCCGGTCTGCTCCGCAAGCTCCTGCGGCGTTATATATTCTCCCTGTCTGTGCTGCTCTAAGGCATATACCTCAAACTCGTCCTCGGGAAGAAATATTTTGATAAGCTCCTCGTATTCATATCTTTTGGTTACATTGTTTAAGACGATATTATACAAAAGGATTGTTCTCCTTTTCAAATCCTATTGTGGTAGGTCCCATATGTCCTGGAAGCACCTGTGTTTCGTCCGGTAGCAGGAACAGCTTCTTTTTGATTGATTCCATAATTGTTCTGAAATCACCGCCTGCAAGGTCTGTTCTTCCTATTGATCTGCAGAACAGCGTATCTCCGCTGAACAGCACGTCATCAATCAGTATGCACATTCCGCCCTCTGTATGTCCCGGAGTCATTATGAATTTCATTGTCATATTGCCCACAGTCAGGGTATCACCGTCATCAACAAGTATGTCCGGCTTGAAAGATACTTTTTCAGGACCAAAGTGATGAGCTTCGTTTAATTCCGGATCCAGAAGCATTTTTTCCTCTGCTCTTGAACATACAACCTTTGCGTCAGGAAAATCCTTGAGATGCTCCTGTACTCCGCCTATATGGTCTCCGTGACCGTGAGTCAGAACTATATACTGTATCTGAATGTCGTTTTTTTCGATTATGTTTTTGAGTTCCTTGCTGTATCCGCCAAGGTCAACTATAAAGCCGAGTCTGCTGGTTTCGTCACATACAAGGTATGTGTTTGCCTGCAGCATTCCTGTAGGTATATTTACTATTTTCATATTCCACCTCTTTAAAAAGTTTTACGGCTGTCCAGCAGTATTGTCACCGGGCCGTTATTATTTATTTTTACAAGCATATGCGCCTGAAATATTCCTGTTTCAACTTTAATACCCTGATTTCTTATGTTCTCGCAGACCTGCTGATAAAGTCTGTTTGCAATTTCGGGGTCTTCCGCAGTTATAAAGCTGGGGCGTTTGCCTTTGCGTACATCTCCCAGCAGAGTAAACTGTGATATTGCAAGAATACTGCCGCCGACATCCTTTACCGACAGGTTCATTTTTTCGTTTTCGTCCTCAAATATTCTGAGACCTGAAACCTTGTCCGCAATATATCTGACGTCTTTGTCGGTATCGCCCTCCTCAACGCCTATTAGGACTACAAGGCCCTCATCTGTTGCACCTGTAATCTGTCCGTCTACGGTCACACTTGATTCTGTTACTCTCTGTACTACTGCTCTCATTTTAAATCTAATTGCTCCTGTATACGTCTATAACGCCGTGTATGTTTTTGAGATTTCTGAGGACCTTCTGAATTTCTCCTGTATCGGAAAGCGCCAGAGTCATTGTCATATGAACGACATTGTCCTTGTCTGATCTCGCATTTACTCCTGCAATATGAACGTCCATATCCTCGCAGGTTCTTGAAATGTCTGCAAACATACCCTTTCTGTCCTCGGCAATTATAGAGATATCTGTGTTGTAGGAAATGGCTTTTTCTCCGCCGCTCCATTCAACCTCTATAAATCTTGCTTTTTCACTTTCGGGAAGATTAACTATGTTGGGACAGTCAACTCTGTGTACTGAAACTCCTCTCCCTTTGGTTATATATCCTATAATCTGATCTCCCGGAACCGGACTGCAGCATTTGGATACTCTCACCAGAAGGTTGTCAACGCCTTTGACTTTAACGCCGGCGTCGTTGTATCTGGATCTTGTATGTTTGCTGACAGGTTTTGTTTCGATTGCGGTAATTTCGTTTTTGGATTTTTCTTCTTCTGCTTTTTTCTGTTCTTTGAACAGGCTGATAATGAGGGTGGCAGCCTTACCGAGTATGGTGCCTCCCTGACTTATCTGCGTATAAAAATCATCAAGTGAATGATATTTTAATTCTTTTACCGCTTTATTGATATATGCTGATTTAAGGACTTCGTTAGGGTCGTAGCCTTTTTTGCGCATATATTTGTCAATGGCATCCTTGCCCTTGTCGATAGTACCCGAGCGGTTTTCTTTTTTGAGGTACTGTCTTATCTTGGTTCTTGCCGTACTGCTCTTGGCAATTCTGAGCCAGTCGATATTAGGACCCGATGAGTTTGGATTTGTAAGTATTTCAACAATATCACCATTTTGCAGGGTGTGGTTGATTGTTACTATTTTGCCGTTGATTTTGGCGCCCACACATTTGCACCCTATATCTGAATGTATTTTAAATGCAAAATCAAGAGGTGTGGAGCCAGCAGGTAGCTCCAGCACGTCACCTCTTGGTGTAAATACATAAACCTGACTTGCAAACAGATCCACTTTGAGTGTCTCCATGAACTCTCTCGGATCGTCCATATCTTTCTGGAGTTCAAGCGTCTGTCTGAGCCATGCAAGTTTTACTTCTTCTTTGTCGGATTTAATTCCTTCTTTGTATTTCCAGTGCGCAGCAATACCGTATTCGGCAATCTTGTGCATCTCATAGGTTCTTATCTGGATTTCAAAAGGATCTCCGTTGTCGCCTATTACCGTAGTATGAAGCGACTGATACATATTAGGCTTTGGCATAGCTATATAGTCTTTGAATTTACCCGGTATAGGCTTCCACATTGTGTGGACTATGCCAAGTACAGCATAGCAGTCCTTGACCGACTCTACAATTACTCTGATTGCAGTAAGGTCAAAGATTTCATCGAGCTGCTTGTGCTGATATTTCATCTTGCGGTAGATGCTGTAAAAGTGCTTGGAACGGCCCATGATTTCACATTTGATATTGAAATCGTCGAGGGCTTTCTTAACCTCAGCTATAACCTGATTTATTACAGCCTCCCTTTCGCCTTTTCTTGCGCTTACCTTTTCGGCAAGCTCATAGTAGGCTTCAGGCTCCAGATATTTAAGGGCAATATCCTCCATCTCGAACTTCATAGTGTATATTCCGAGCCTGCTGGCAAGAGGAGCGTAGATTTCAAGTGTTTCTCTGCACTTTTCTTTAATCTTCTCCTCTGTCATATAGTTGATTGTTCTGAGATTGTGAAGCCTGTCCGCCAGCTTTATAATTAAAACTCTGATGTCCTTTGACATTGCAAGGAACATTTTTCTCAGGTTTTCGGCCTGTTTTTCCTCTTTATTTTCAAATACGATTGAACCCAGCTTGGTAACTCCGTCAACCAGAAGAAGCACCTCTTCGCCGAATTCGGCTTTAAGCTGTTCTTTTGTATACGGGGTATCCTCTATGACATCATGAAGCAGACCTGCAACAAGAGTTTCATCGTCCATTCCAAGCTCTGCAAGTATACGGGCAACTTCAACCGGGTGAATTATATACGGCTCACCTGATTTTCTGAGCTGTCCGTTGTGCATATCCTCTGCTATGGAGTATGCTTTGTTGATAAGGTCAACATCATAATTGGGATTAATATTCAAAATGTCATCTAAAAACTGCTGTCTGCGATTCATCTGTATTCCTTTAAACTGTCGAAAAACTGTAATAACTAAACTATTGCGCCTTCGCCGTAATCTTTAGGTTTTTCTTTTTCTTTTTTTGGAGCTCCCTGGTATTTCTTTTTGCTTCCGCCGCCTCCGTTGTTCTTTCTTTTTTCGGAAAGCTTTGTGAGGTCATAGTAAATCGGTGAGCATACGAATATCGATGAAGCTGCGCCTACGATTACACCTACCATCAGCGGGAGTATGAACTGTCTGATTGATGCTGAAACCATAATGTACATAGGAATCATAACGATCAGAGTTGTTGCTGATGTCATAAGTGATCTTCCCAGTACCTGATTTACACTTGTGTCCGTAAGCTCCATAAGGTCACGTTTCTTGGTAAGACCAAGGTTTTCTCTTATTCTGTCGAAGATTACTATAGTATCGTTTATGGAGTAACCTACAACTGTAAGGATACCTGCGATAAACGGATTATTGATAGTAACATGGAATATTCCGTAGAATGCGATTACTATAAGTACGTCGTGGAATACACCTGCAAGAGCGGCTACACCAAACGGTACTTTTCTGAATCTTACTACGATGTATATAAGCATGCATAATGCAGCTATAAGGACTGCCTTGACAGCGTTTGCCTTGAGCTCGTCACCTACCGCAGGTCCGAACTGCTCTGACGCTATAAGTCCGTCATCCGGACAATTGAATTCTTTTTGCATTGCATCGAATATCTCTGCTCTGGCATCATTGTCAAAGAATGTAGTTGTTCTGATTATTACCTGTGTGTTATCAGTTCCGCCATATACAAGGCTTACATTTTCGGCATCGAATTCATCAAGCACCTTGTTTACATCTGCAAATTCAACCTGCTTGTTCATTTCGACAGTCATTGTAGTACCGCCTGTGAAGTCAATACCGTAGTTAAAGCCTCTGATACCGCCTACGATAAATCCGCACAGGATTATTGCAATACTGATAATATAGTAAATCTTTCTGTGTCTGAGCACATGGAAGAACTTCTTGATGTGGAAGCTTGCTGATCCGTCTTCCTTAACGCCAAACAGTGATTTCTTAGGCTCTTCTCTCTTGAGTCCGATAAAGGTTTCAAGGTAAAGTCTTGTGATAAGCACGCCTGAAATAATACTGAAGATAACGCCCAGCATTAATGTTACTGCAAAGCCTTTAACTGTAGCTGAACCTACTTCGTACAGAACAACACCTGCAATAAGAGTTGTGATCTGTCCGTCCATAATAGCTGATAATGCGCTGTGGAAACCGGATTCGCACGAAATCCTTACCGATTTGCCCGCGCTCATTTCTTCTCTTATTCTTGAGAATATGATTACGTTGGCGTCAACGGCCATACCGATGCCGAGTATGATACCCGCAATACCCGGCAGCGTCAGCGTACTTCCCGAGAATGCCATTGCCCATAATACAAGTATTATGTAAAGCAGCAGCGCTATATTTGCAATAAATCCGAGGAATCTGTATGCTGCAATCATAAGTACAAATATTAATGCAAAGCCTATGAGTCCTGCGATAACGCTCTTTTCAAGTGCATTGTAGCCTATTGATGCCGACTGGGTTGAAGATGTTACTTCCTTGAGTGTTACAGGAAGTGAACCGCCTCTGATAAGCGCAGCCAGATTCGATGCTGATTCACTTGTGTAGTTACCTGTTATCTGGCAGCTTCCGCCGCTGATTACATTCTGTACCTCAGGTGCAGTTATAATGTTGTCATCAAGTACGATGGCAATACACTTGTTGCTTGATACGCCCTGATCCTGCATCTTGTTTTCAACTTCGCCGTAGAATGCTTTTCTGGAGCCTTCTTCAAACTTGCTTGCTCCCTCACTGTCAAACTGTATGTTTACAACGTATCCTGTCGACTCCTGGCTTGTGCCGGCTGTTGCATCCTTGACATTGCCGCCGTCAACTACAACAGTTCCGTCTGCAAGCATGAACTGAAGCTGTGCAACCTGTCCGATCTGGCTGATTGCTTCTTCTGCATCCTCTGCGCCCGGAAGCTCTATTCTAAGTCTTTTGCTTCCCTCTATAGTTACAACTGCCTCGGAAAATCCCATTTCATATACTCGGTTTTCCATTACAGTTTTTGTCTGTTCCATCAGCTTTGAAAGCTCTTCACCTGTATAATCGGTTTCGGCTTCCATTACGACGTATACGCCGCCTTTGATGTCCAGTCCTAAGTTAAGCTTGTCTTTAATCGGCTCGATTTTGCCGATTCCGAAGATGGTGACATACCATGCGAATACTGTAAATACAAGGAGTATTATTGACAGTACTCTTTTAAAGTTTTGACTCATATTATTACCTGCTTTCTCTTATGTATTTGTGTTTGGCATAAAATTGTGCCATCTTAAACATAACTCATAACATTTTACTACTTTTTTGCTGATGACACAAGAGAAATACAGGATTTTGAATATAAAACTGTCACTTTTTTGTATTGCTACCCACTATACCGCCTGCCGTTCCTGCCGCTGCCGGTATGAAATTCATCTTATTTATTAAACTTACAGGGTTAAATACTCCTTCATACAGGGAAATTACGCACCATAGCAAAAGGATAAAGGCTACTGAAGCCAGAAGCCCTGACAAAATGCCTTTCAGCCCGAATATGTCCGCAGCCATCAGTCCTGCAAAAAAGCAGCACAGCGAAAGAATAACATACATACACAGTCTTGAAGTATTATCCTGCAGAAGTCCTGTCTGCATCAGAAGTGAAGCAAGTGCGGTCAGCATTATAAACAGCACGATACAGATGCCAAAGGCTTTGATGCTCTTTTTTAATATGTCCATATACACCTCCATATAGTTGATGATATATGTATATACCCTGCACAGTTAAAAAAGACTGAAAACACACAAAAAGAACATATACAATCCTCAAAAGACCATATATGCTCTGTGTTATGCGTATGAAATTACAGCGTTTCTATTTTCTCTTTGGATAAACCTGAAACTTTTGCTTATGTGTGACACTGTTTTTTAATTAAGGTGACATCTCTCCACCATTATATTGTATAATATTTATAAACCCAGTTAGGAAACGAGGTATATTTTAGTGGACTTATTGAATTTCGGAAATAAATTAAAAGAATTGAGAAACCAGAATAAAATGACACAGCAGCATCTTGCCGCACAGATAGGAGTATCAAAATCTGTCATTTCTTATTATGAGCTTCAGGAAAGAATTCCCTCACCTGAAATCCTTTCAAAGCTTGCTTCTGTATTTCATGTAAGCACTGATTATCTGTTAGGTGTCAGCAATGATAAGGTTCTTGATGTTTCCGGTTTAGACGAAGAAGATATAGCAGTTCTTTCCTCTATGGTAAGCCTGCTGCGCAAAAAGAATATAAAATGATTTATAAAAAAGACACAGCTTCGGAACGGTAATCCGATAACTGTGTCTTTCTTTTAAAGAATTATTTACTTAAAAGCATAAATAATCAAACTGCATATGCCTAATATTTTCGACAAATTGTCCGTAAGAGCTGATAAGCTCCACAAACTTTATATATGCTATAACATCTCTATCTTCTCTTTAGGTAAACCTGTATATTTAGCAATCTCATCAACAGGCTTATTATCATTTTTCATAGCTTTCGCCATCTCTAACTCACGTTCTGCTCTGCCAGAAGCCTCACCTTGAGCAATTCCGGCTTCAAGGCCCTCGCTTCTGCCTATTTCCTCGCCCTGCTCTCTTGCTTCCTGTATATCGTGCATTCTCTCTTCATATGCGTTCATATACTTCACTCCAATCTCATCACTTGCCTTAATAGATGCTACTATCTCATTAAGTCTGATTATCCTCTCATATCCTGATGATAAAGCCTTATCGTCTGTTGTTTCCTCAAAGTATTCAAGCATAGCTATAAGCTCATCACTCACTTCCGCAGCATCTTTACCCTTGGTGTTGAGATAAAGGATTAGCTCTCCGTCATATACATCTTTGTCAGGATAGCCCTCATATGCTCTGCGAACTGTATATCGATATTTTCCCTCTCCGCCCATGTCAAAGCCTGCTATTACTATCATACACAGGTCATTTAACTTGTTATAGTCTATTGTCCCCTCAGGTAGCAGCTTGCTTGTCATTAATGCGCCGTAATATCTCATACGCTTATGCATGTTATTTTCGTTTTCTTTCTGCACCTCGGCGTTGTAAACTCTGTTGTCATCACCTATGGCGCATACATCAAGCCTTGCTATTTTGCCCAGAAGCTCCTTTCGCTTCTCATTCTCTGCAATCGGTTCCCCTTTAAAGTTAATTTCTTTTTCAAGGATAATTTCAAGAATTATTTTATATGCTTCTGCGCTCTCAATTACCTCACTGAACAGAAAACGGTCCATCAGGTTTAAATCCTGCAGTTTCTTAGGTGGGTTTGTATGTCTCATCTGCTGTTGCCTCCTTTATTATATATCAAATGAACTGCATATTACAAGTTCTGAGTTGTCTTATTGCATATAATTATACGAGGCTCATTTGCACCAGTCAACCATATTTTCTATAAAATGTATTTTTTACATGTTTTTTATGTTTTTGTATACAATTTAATATGTTCATCAATAAAAAAGACTGAGCCTTAAACAAAACTCAGTCCCGATATATTTCTAAACTATTTTTCTTCTTCAGCTGCAGGTGCTTCCTCTGCTGCTTCCGGTGTTTCTGCAGGAGCTTCCTTTTCTTCGGCAGGCGCTGCTGCTGCAGCTTTCATTCTCTTAGGTCTGCTAGGCTTCTTTGGCTCTGCTTCTTCCTCTTCTGCTGCAGGTGCAGGAGCTGATGACTCGCTTACAACCTTTGAAACTGCCCATCTCATAATTTCAAATTTAACTTTGTCTGCGCCAACCTGAATTACAAGGCTTTCGTCCTTAGTCTTGACAATCTTACCGCAGATACCGCCTATTGTAACGATTTCGTCACCGGCTTTGATTGCGTTTCTCATTTCATTTATAGCTTTTTCCTTTTTTTTCTGAGGTCTTATCAGAAGGAAATACATAACTACAATGATTAATACCAGCATTAAAATACTCATAGTACTCTGATTCATAAAAAAATCCTCCTTACGATTTTTATAAACAATTTAATCTCAAATGGTGCCGGCGATGGGGGTCGAACCCATACGGTGTTGCCACCACGGGATTTTGAGTCCCGCACGTCTGCCAATTCCATCACGCCGGCATAACGAGATTATTATAGCATACGCCGGCTTTTTTTACAATAATTTTTACTCTTCTGTATTCGTGATTTTATAACTGCTGTACCATTTGCCGCAATTAATATAGTAATTGCAGAACATAGGAGCAATATCTCCTGTCAGTTCATTTGAAACAACTGCACTGTATGTCTTATATAATATAGGGTAATACGGCAGTTCATCATTAAGTATTTTCTTTAAAGCTTCTACCGATGCCTTTATATCTTCTTCCTTGTTTGGTGTATTTACATCTGCCGCAAGTGACAGTGCCTCCGCGTTGTCATACCCTGCGAAATTACCCGAAGCTATAAACGGAGTCAGATCATAATACTCGGAAATTCTGGCTCCGCCTACATAAATATCATACCTGCCCGATTTAAGATAAGACCTGTACTGCTGCTGACTGCACGATATTATCTGAGTTTTAAGTGATATTTTTTCAAGGTTTTCTGCTATGATATCTGCTGCGCTTTTTCTTGTCTTGCTGTTGTTTACAAGAATTCGTACAGTAACCGCCCTGCCTTCCGCATCTTCAAGATACCCGTCTTTGTTTATGTCTTTAAATCCTGCCTTATCAAGAATATCCTTTGATTTTTTGCGGCTCAGATTATACATATCCCCCTTGTTTTCTGTGCCGTAAAACTCCGGATAGTAAAGGCTGTCTGTTTTTACTCCGCAGCTGAAATATGCCTTGCTTATTATGCTGTTTAAATCTATGGCATAGGCTATAGCCTGCCTTATGCTCTTGTCCGCTGTAATCTGACCCTTGCAGTTAAATCCTACATATTCAACCTCATTAGACAGGAAATCAGCAGTTTTAAGGTTTTTGCTGCCTATTTCAGTCTGTCTTTCGGTGTCCTTGTTCACAGAGAATGAAACCAGATTGCCGTCTGTTAAATTCATTATATCCGCGTTTCCGTGATATATATTGAAAACCAGTCTGTTGTCAGCTTTCTGTCCGCTGTATTCATCATTAGGTTTCAGGATAAGGGTTCTGCTGCTGTCGTACTTGGCAACACGATACATACCTGAACCCACTGGTCTGAAATTTTCATCTGAATCGGACAGCGCCGCATACGAATAGTATTTATGCTCCGGAAGTATCGGGAATACGAGTCTGTTGATACCGCCCTCTCCTGTGTTGTTAAACGTTATTTTTACGGTACTGCTGTCCTTTGCCGTTATTGATGCGATACACGATACATAGCTGCTGTATACCGATTTGCTTCCCGCCTGTTTATATGCGTTTACAGAGAATACAACATCTGAAGCGGTTACTTTCTCGCCGTCGCTGAAACGCGCACCGCTGTCTAAGGTTATCGTCACCGTTTTTTTGTTTTTGCTTACGGTGTAGTCTCTGGCGAGGTCATTTTGCGGAATCAGATTTTCATCAAGCGAAAACAACCCCTGATATATCAGCTTGGATATATAGTATGTGTCCTCATCATGTGATACGACAGGGTTTAATGTCTTGATATTGCTTATTGCAAAATTTACGGTGCTGCTTTTTTTGTACGTTGCATTATCCGAATTGTCGCCCGTAATAATATCTTTGACGCTTGTGCAGCCTGAAAACGCAAACAGCATCGTCAGTATAAGTAATATGGATATTGATTTCTTATGCATATTCGTTTATGAGCCGATCTATCTGCCGATACAGCTCCTCCTCACTTCCCGAGTTATCTATAACTTCATCAGATTTTGCCGCCTTTTCACTCTGAGGCATCTGATTTTTTATCCTGTCAGAAACCTGCTGCGCCGGTATATTATCTCTGGCGCATACTCGTTTGATTCTGACTTCATCCGCAGCATCTACAAGCCATACGGCCTCCACATCCGCGTCAAGTCCGACTTCAAACAGCAGCGGTGCGTCTACAATGACATTGCCCTTTGCAGTTTGTATCCTCTCTCTTATGGTCGAAACTATGCTTCCCATCATTATATCGTCAAGCTGTTTTTTTCTGCTGCTGTCGCTGAAAACATATGCCCCAAGGGCTTTCCTGTCAAGACTTCCGTCAGGTAATATGAACTGTCTGCCGAAAGTTTCGCCTATTTCATCAAGCAGCGGTGAGCCCGGCTCCACAATCTGTCTTGCTATAAGGTCTGCGTCTATTATTTCAAAGCCCCTTGAGGCCAGATATTTCGATACTGTGGATTTGCCTGTCCCTATGCCTCCTGTAAGTCCTATAACACGCATATTTCCTCCTTATTTGAGCTGATACCAGCTTGCTCCCTCATTTATATCCGCCGCCATTTTTACTGTAAGGGAAACAGCGTTCTCCATATTATCCTTGAGCAAAATCTTTATCTGTTCTTCCTCATCAGCATAGGTTTCAATAATAAGTTCATCGTGTATCTGAAGTATCAGTCTCGATCTGAAATTGCCCTCTTTGAGCGCGCCGTATACCTTAATCATCGCTATTTTGATAATATCGGCGGCGCTGCCCTGTATAGGGCTGTTCATGGCAAGACGCTCTCCCGTCTGCCTTACCATATATGCAGAGCCGTTTATCTCTTTGATATATCTCTTGCGGCCCTCTATGGTTTCAACATATCCCGTCTGTCTGCAGTGCTCGATCTGATGATCCATAAACTCCTTAACCTTTGAATACTTTTCAAAATAGTCGTCTATATATTTTTCTGCTTCTTTTCTTGATATGTTAAGCTCTGTTGAAAGTCCGAAGCTGCTCATTCCGTATATTACTCCGAAGTTGATTGCTTTGGCGCTGCTTCTCTGCTGCGGAGTGATTTCTTCCTCCGGTATTCCCAGCACCTTTGAAGCTGTGCTTCTGTGAATGTCGGCTCCGTTGTTAAAAGCCTCAATCAGAGCGCTGTCCTGCGACATATGGGCTAAAACTCTAAGCTCAATCTGTGAATAATCGGCGCCTACAAGTGTGAAGTCGCCCTCCTCCGGTACAAATGCCTTTCGTATCTGCCTGCCGAAATCGGTTTTTACAGGTATATTCTGCAGATTAGGCTCTGTGCAGCTCAGTCTGCCGGTTGCAGTAACCGTCTGCTGAAAATGCGCATGAAGCCTGCCGTCTCTGTGAATAAGCGGAAGCAGTCCCTCAACATATGTGCCGTTTAGTTTGGTCAGAGTCCTGTACTCGAGAATTTTGTCTATTATAGGGTGCATATCCCTTAGCTTTTCAAGGACCTCTGCGCTGGTGGAATATCCTCTCTGTGTTTTTTTGCCTGCAGGAAGCCCCAGCTTTTCAAACAGTATGACTCCAAGCTGTGCAGGTGAATTGATATTAAATTCCTCTCCCGCAAGCTCATATATTGCGCTTCTCAGTCCCTCCAGCTTCGCCGTTATATCACTGCCTATCTCCGTAAGCACACTGCTGTCTATTTTAAATCCGTACATTTCCATAGAAGCCAGAACTTCAACCAGAGGCAGCTCTATTTCATAATATACTTTGTCAAGACTGTCTTTTTCGATAAGGCTCTGCAGTACAGGTCTCAGTTCTGACACCGCCTGGCACCACTGCGCCGTAAAATCTGCAAACTGTCCCTGATTGCTTCCGAACATATCAATCTGTCCCGTTTTTGAGAAGATCTCTTTTTCGTCTGTGATTTCTCTGTGCAGATATTCAAATGCAAGTGTCTTAAGCAGATAGTTGCTCTTTGACGGGTCAAGTACATATTCCGCTATCTCTGTATCAAAGGCCACATTAATATTGTAAAGACCTCTGCACATAAGCGGATATATGTCGCTTTTAAGGTTATGGCCCATCAGTTTAATATCGCTGCTGTTAAGATGCTCTATAAAAAGTTCTGTGTTTTTTTCATCGATATAGTAGCAGATATTGTCGCACAGGCAGCCTATGCCGTATATAACGGGGGTATCCTTATGATTGCCGTCGCTTAATACCTTGAGAGTAATCTCACCTTTTATTGCCGCTATGTCATCTGCTGAGGATACTACTCTCTGGCTGTAGTTTATCTCTGTCTTTTTTTCGGGGAGCTTCAGTTTTTTGAGGAAGCTGTTGAATTCAAGTCTGGTATATATCTCAATCAGCCTGTCGTAATCCGGCTCTGTAAGGGTGTATTCCTCTATGTTAAAATCAACAGGAGCGTTTGTGTTTATTGTCGCAAGTCTTTTGCTCATAACAGCAAGCTGCTGATTATCCTCTATTTTTTCTCTTAATTTGTTTTTGGGCATGCTGTCGATTGAAGCAAGCAGGTTTTCCACGCTGCCGTATTCGAGTATGAGCTTTGTGGCTGTTTTTTCGCCGACCCCGGGAACTCCCGGTATATTATCGGACTGATCGCCCATAAGTCCCTTGAAGTCTATGAACTGAGACGGTGTGAAGCCGTATTTTGCAACCATGGCATCATAGTCGTAAATTTCAAATTCGGAGATGCCTTTCTTTGTTATGATTACTTTAGTTTTGTCTGTTGCAAGCTGAAGCTCGTCCTTGTCCCCGGTTATAATCAGGGGTTCAAGTCCTGCAGCCTCTGCTCTTGCCGCTATGGTGCCTATAATATCGTCTGCCTCCCAGCCGTCCGTTTCAAGACGTTTGATGTTCATCGCATCCAGCACATCCTTGAGCAGCGGAAGCTGCATTGCAAGCTCCGGCGGCATTTTTTTGCGGCCTGCCTTGTATTCGCTGTATTCAAGATGTCTGAAAGTAGGCGCTTTCCTGTCAAAAGCGACTGCAATATATCCTGAGGGGTATTCGTTTTTTATCTTTGTCAGCATATTTAAAAATCCGAAAATCCCCTGCGTGTATATGCCCTCTCTGGTTATCATAGGGTTCTGCATCGCATAATACGCCCTGTTTATAAGGCTGTTTCCATCTATAATTATAATTCTGTTATCCATATCTAAACCTCATTAAAAATATACATATATCCATTGTACCACAACCTGTGATATAATACTAACGAAAAAAATATGAGGAGCGACAGTTATGTACGATTATCATACACATTCATCGTTTTCGGACGACTGCAGCATACCCATGGAGGAAATGGTGCAGACAGCTAAAAATACGGGAGTCAGAATGTATGCCGTAACCGATCATTATGATCCTGACTATCCCGCAGACGATCAGTTTGCATTCGATCTTGATTTTGAAAACTATCACAGGAAACAGGACCTTGTTCAGGAGCTTTACAATACCAAAGACTTCAAAATGCTCAAAGGTATAGAAATAGGACTTCAGGCAGGAGATAGGACAGTTCAGAAATGCACAGAGGCAGTAAAATACCCCTATGATTTTGTCATAGGGTCTTTTCACTGTATAGACTATAAGGATATATGGAAACCGTTTCACGAAAATATGACTCCCGAAAAAGCAACCGGCATATATTACGAATATATCCTTGAAACAATAAACAAGTTCAGCGACTTTGATGTGCTGGGGCATATAAACGCCCTTGACAGATATATACCTTATATACCGGACTTTACCCCGTACAGAGAAATCGTATCTGAAATCCTCAAGCTCCTTATCTATAAGGATAAGGGCCTTGAAATCAACACCTCAAGCTTCAGATACAATATGGGAAATCTGACAATGCCCTCTGATGAAATACTAAATATGTACCGGGAGCTTGGAGGCACAATTATCACCTTTGGCTCTGACAGTCATTTCCCTGAACATATATGCTACAGATATGACTGGGCTATGGAATACCTGAAATCATTCGGCTTTAAGACTCTGACTGTTTTTGAAAACAGAGTGCCTGAATTTGTGAATATATAGATATGGAAAACCGCACCATATTGTAATATAGACCGTTTGAAGCCTTTGAGAAAAAATTTTGACATTCAGACAAAGTAATGATAATATTAATTTAACAAGGAGCACCGCAGTTTGGTGGCTAACCCTTAACAGTTTATTTAAGTATTACTAAAACAACCGCCATTGGGACTTTTGACGGTTGGTTTGCTTTTTTGAATTTCGGTTAATCTTAGTAAGCAATTTGTTCAATTGCACATACATACATTTCTCTCACAGTTCTTTCGCCTTATAGGTCGTATACCCCTCATAATAGTAACTGTGGTCGATACCCTTTATATACACCTCTCTGCTATCCACTTCATCGGTCAGAGCTTCCCGCAGGATATGCTTGATTTCAATATCCTTAATCGGACTGCGCTCCATGGCAAGGAGATAATCCTCTTTGTCCACCCTGCTCCAGTCAACCACTTTGCCAATTTCGGTTTTCAGAATGTGGTCAAGCCAGATACGGGTGCTGCGTCCGTTTCCTTCATGAAAAGGGTGAGCAATATTCATTTCCACATATTTTTCTACTATTTCATCAAATGTAGACTGTGGCATTTTTTCTATGTTTTCAAGCGCTGCTTCAAGATACATAACCGGTGCAAAACGAAAATTGCCTTTCGCCATATTTACAGTGCGAAGCTTTCCGGCAAAGTCATAAATATCTTCAAACAGGAACTTATGAATAGTCTTTAAAGTTTCAAATTTGCCTGCCGGAGCAAAATCAAGTATACCGTTTTCAAACAACTCCACAGCTTTTTTCTTGCTGATGCGTTCTTCCTCACAGGCAAGCTCAGCAGAACTTGTAAGGCCCAATTTATTCTCAAGTGTCATAGTATACCTCCATTATTGATTACCGGCAGTCTGTAAACAGAACTGTTCATATATGCCTATTATACAGGAAAACTGAATACATATCTATATTATGACTGAATTAATGTAAAGAAAACACCACAGACGATAAAGCTGTGATGTTTTATAAATCTGTTTAGTTTTTTAACTGCGTTTTTCAGACAGTTTCTCATAAACAACAAGGCCTCTCACTGCGAAAAACAGGCATATTGCTCCCGTTATGTAGTACATGGGTTCTCTGAAATAGAGAAAAATTCGGGGCATATCGCAACCCACATATGCTCTTTAAATAACAGTTATCCGGCCTCTATCCTACAGTAGTATGGTATTTTATTTTTTTGGTATAAATTCAATCTTTAAAGTCATACCCATTCCCTCTGCAAGCCTTTTTAATAAATTTACTGTAGGATTTCTGGTTCCATTCTCCAGTTTACTTATATCAGCCTGATTAATCCCCGTACGCTCTGACAATTCTTTCTGTGTCATATTCTGAGAAGTTCTTGCTTCTACCATAGCCCTTATTATATCAAATTCCGGCTGTAGTTTCTCATATTCTTCTTTAAACGCAGGGTCTTTCATTTGTTCATTAAAGAAATCATCAAATTTTCTCATCTTCACACCTTTTTATATAATCATCTCTATATTTTTTAGCTTTTAAGATTTCATTTATAGGAGTTTTCTGGGTTTTCTTTACAAAGCCATTAGTAAACACAATCTTATTGTTAAAGTAAAAAAAATATAATACTCTTGAAATATCATTGCCTACTCTGCCACGTATTTCAAAGATCCCATCAGACAAAGCTTTAGTATATGGTTCTCTTAACAAATTACCTTTTTCTTTTAAAATATTAATAATACCTATCAGCTTTGCTCTTATTTTACAATCTAAACTTAATAAAAAATTTTCTACCGGCACATCGCCATTTTCTCTTTCATAGAATATTATCTCAAAATTGTTCATATCATTTCCTTATTATTATATGGTATATATTCCATATTGTCAATCAATCGCAACCGTTATTATATCTTTTTGTTTTTAGAAAGTATGTTCAGAACATATTTTTATTATACCATATTTTTTTATTAAGTCAAACCATAAAGAAAAGATTAGTACACATTAGTACACATTTTCTGTCTGCAATTTTTTATAAATCTAATATGAAAACATTTTCTCCTGTTCTTTTTAAAACTTTGACTTATTACCATAATCACAAACAAATCAAACTACATATAAAACAGCAGCATACATTCTCTGTACACTGCCGTCAATTCTACACTTCATACATTGCTACCTTAAACCCGTTATTTTCAATCAGACGCCTCATATCCTCAAAAGCCATAAACAAAGTCGCATCGTTTTGCATCGGGTGAACCCCTATTATATCATTCTCAAGCGCCGTATCAAACACAGCGGTAACATCATATCCCCTGCTGTTTAATATGCCAAAGGGCGTCACATGCCCTTTTCTTAATCCCGTAACTTTATAAAGGTCGTCCTCTCCCGCAAAATGCAGATGAGTACTTCCCAAAAATGCTCTGAGTTTTTTGAGGTCTATGCTTTTGTTGCCGTTAAGAGAAACAAGATAAAAGTTTCCTTTCTTGTCCTTGAGAAAAAGGTTTTTGAGGCATTTGTCCTTGTCGGGTATATCTATACTGTTTGCTTCCTCAACCGTATATACGGGTATATGGTCGTAATTTCGGTACGGTATATTTTCTGTTTTGAGAATTTCAAAAATCTCAGTCTTATCTATCATTTTAAAAAGTCCTTTGCGCATTTGTATCCGTATGCTGCTTCTGAATTCATTACCGCATTTCTGATGGCTCTGCTCATTACATACGCCGATAAGGCTCCTACGGTATCAAAATCAGCGGCAATCCTGCCTGATGCCATTACGAATATGCTGTCGCCGTCTGCCGAGGAATGAACAGGCTTGATAGCTCTTGCAAATCCGTCGTGGGTTACTGATGCTGTTTTGCAGCACTGTGATTTATTTATGTCTGCATTGGTTATAACGCAGCCTATGGTAGTATTGCCCTTAAATACATCTCTGCCTGTATTGATTTTATCAAACATTGTCTGCTCTGTAGACACAAGACCTGTTTTATCCTCACTGAGAAGTCCTGCAAGCTGCCTGCCTGTATCCACATCAAATATATCTCCCAGGGCGTTGACTGCAACCACGGCCCCTATTTCAAGTCCGTCAGATGCCACAGCATATGCTCCGAGACCGCCTTTCATAAGTCTTTCTACGCCCAGCAGCTTGCCTACGGTTGCGCCTGTACCTGCTCCGAAGTTTCCCTGCCTGAAAATACCGTTCTGAGCTTCCCTGCAGGCTTCATATCCCATCTGTTTATCGGGGTAGGCTGTATTATCTCCTGATACAAGATCAAACAGTGAGGCTCCGCAAACAATGGGAACCACTCCAAAGCCTGTTTCAAAGCCTATGTTCTTTTCTCTCAGATACTGCATTACTCCGTCTGCCGCCTCAAGCCCGAAAGCGCTTCCTCCGCTTATAGTTACGGCGTTTATTGCCTGCACCATATTTTCGGGTCTTAAAAGATCGGTTTCTCTGGTTGCAGGTCCTCCACCTCTGACATCAACTCCTGCGGCTGCGCCTTTTTCACATATTATTACGGTACAGCCCGTACCCTTTTGTATATCCTGCGCATTTCCGATTTTAAAATCTGTTATATCCGATATATTGATTTCTCTCATAGTTTCTCTCCTATGCCATTATCTGTACGGCGATTATAAGGGCGATTATAACGCCTGCAATAGCCTCTCCGCCGAGAAGCCCCGCCGCAATTATCGAGCCTGTTCCTTTCTGCTCAAATGACGGAACCGCCTTGTCGACAATAAATCTGATAAGACCTCCGACAAATGCTGTCGCTGACAGATAAAACGGCAGATATACGCCAAGTCCCAGCGTCATCACAGGCAGGTTCAGACAATAAAGAATTACTGCAACAACAAGCCCTATAACAAATGCGGGCACATTGGAAATTCCGCCTACCATTGCAGCTACCGCTCCCGCCTGCGCCGCAGGAAACATTTCTCCGCCAAAGGCCTCCGCGCCGTAGGCTTTAAGTATTACCAGCAGAACTATAACGGAAACCAGAGCGCCTATGTAGCCGCCTATACATTCTGCAATCCACTGTTTTTTTGGGTCTGTTTTGAGTATGTATCCCGATTTGAAATCGTTCATTACATCTCCCACAAGGCCGCAGGCAACTGCAATTATAGCCGCGACATAAAATGCCTCTGTCTGTCCTATTGATGAAACCGCTTTTGCCGCAAGCAGTATTATTATTCCGAATATCTCCATAGGATTTATTCCCGACTGTCCCACGCACTGCGCAGACATCGAGGTTGTAAGCCACGCGCCCAGTATTACGATAAGCGATGGTATTATTCCCAGATGACATACGGTTGCAAGCAGAGCCACGATTACAGCGGCCGCTATCGGCGCCCATCTCATTGAAACTATGCTGTCGCCCAGATTGTCCTTGATAAACAGCGCTCCGAAAATCTCCTTTGCCTTTGGAAGTATTCCCTTGACTATAATGCCTATGCCTGTTCCTACCATAAGTCCTATACCTAGCGATGACTTGATATTTGCAGCAAGCGCCGCATCAAACCAGCCGAAGCTCTGTCCGGCTATGAGAATTCCGAAGTCGCCTATTACAGCTCCCAGAAACCATACGCCTATTGCAACAGGCCCTATTATGTAGCCGACTGCCACAAGCATTGGTGAAAGCCATATACCGCCCAGTGAGCCGAAGCTCATCATTTTGTTATTCCATAAAACAGCAGGTATTTTGCCAAGCCAGTCTCTGATAAATGTAAATACGGCAGCAGCCCCCATACTTATAAACAGCACGCCTGCTTTTTTGCCGCCCTTATCTCCCACCTGCAGAGTCTGCGCCGCCGCAACTCCCATGGGATATGTGATTTCAGCCTCTTTGTCCACAACGAAATATTTTCTTATCAGCGCCGTGAATATAAGGCCCAGGGTTACACCTGCAAACGTAATTATAACTAATATCACCGGATTTACCTTTGCCTCGGGATCCAGCATCCAGATTCCCGGAACGGTAAAAGCCAGTCCTCCCGCTACCATAGCTCCCGCTGACATAGCGGTATGTGTCACATTGATTTCATTCAGGTTGGTGTTGCCGCACGCTTTGAGGGCAAACATTGAAACCAGCGCCACGAACATAATCGGCCAAGGCAATGAGCTTAATTTCAGCGCTATGAACATGGAACTCATTGTAATTATTACTGCTCCTGCTCCGCCGATAATCATACCTCTGACTGTAAGCTGCCTGTCGCTCATAATTATTCTCCTTTTCTTTTGTTTAAAATTATATATAAAAGGACTTATACCTTTTTATAGCATATCCAGTAGGCAAGCGCTACGAAAATGCAGCCGCCTGCGATATTTCCGAGTGTTACAGGTATCAGATTTGTAACAAAAAATCCGTACCAGTCCAGTGAATTTAAAGCCTGCGCGCCAAGCCCTATGTCAATAGCTGCCTGAGCATAATCAGCCTTTGCAAATATTGCCGCCGGAATATAATACATATTGGCAATGCTGTGTTCAAAGCCTGAGGTAACAAACAGGGTAATAGGAAAAACAATTCCGAAAATCTTCCCTATGGTGCTGTCTGCTCCAAAGGATATCCATACTGCAAGGCATACAAGCCAGTTGCAGAGTATTCCCAATATAAACGCTCTGCCGAAAGCAAGCGAGGTTTTGCCTGCCCCTATTTTTACAGTCATTGCGCCAAGCATATCTCCGCCTGAGGAAAACAGCCCTGTCTGGTTCATAAGCCACGCAACAAGCAGAGCTCCCGCAAGGTTTCCCGCATATACGATGACCCAGTTTCTAAGCATTGCAGAGGCTCTGACCTTTTTTTCAAGCACGCCGCAAAGTATGAGTGTATTTCCTGTAAAAAGCTCTGCTCCCGCAAGCACCACCATTATTAGTCCCGCTGAAAAAATCACACCGGCGAGAATTCTTCCAAGTCCGTAGGTGGCAGGCGAAGCCAGCAGGCTGCAGGCTGCCATATTAGATCCCTCTGCCCCAAAGGCTATAAATGCTCCCGCCAGTATTCCCAGTATAAAAAGCTTTGCAAACGAGCCGTTTGCCTTGGCTTTTGAGGCTTCAATCACGCTGTTTAATATATCGGTTGGTTTCATAGATTTCCTTTCATTAAAAAATTCCGAAGATGCCAAAACAATACCGGCACCCTGCCCGGCATTTATGCTCTGCAGATTCAACTGTTTCTTTTGCTCTGATACCCACGCATACATAAAAAGTCCGGACACTTCGGAATAAATTACAAATGGTATTTAATTAAAGGCTCAGCTATAACATATGTGGTTATTAGCCTGCCGCATACTACTCTAGTATACACAATTTATGGCAAATGTCAAACACAATTATATATAATTGCTTATAATTTCATTCATGGCAATTTCCCATTCGTACGGATCGGAAACCGCATCTGCCATACCCTTCAGCCTGTTCATATCATTAGCTGACAGATAATCCATACTCTCCGGAGATAATATGCCTATGGTTCTTCTTGCCGCCTGATAAAGTCTTTTGTCCCTTTCCGGCATGGCAAGATAGCGGTCTATAATGCCAAGCATATACTCCTTATCTGTTTTGAGGCTTCCCTCTACGGTCTGTAAAAGATTTGTTATATGGTCGCTGACAAGTCTTGTTTCTATTCCCTCTGCTCTCTCAATTATGCTTCTTATCTCTCTTACCTTGTCGTCCTCTGAACAGAGAATAAAATCTCCTCTGAGATAATCTTCATAAAGTCCTGTCTGCGGCTTGATTGCGGCGGTTCTGTTCCTTATAAAATCGGGATTTATCTCATTTATAACCTCCGACATACCTCTTGCGTTTTCTTCTGTAAGGGCTTTGCCGCCTACGCCGGGCATAAAGTATACGGAAAACTCAATTCCTCCCGCCTTGACATTTTTGCCTGCCGTAATTTCCTCTGCCGCAGTAACCCCCTTGTTTATAAGCTTCAGCACCTCGTCTGAGCCTGACTCAAAGCCCGAATGAATTCTGTCAAGGCCTGCGGCTTTAAGCTCTGCAAATTCCTCCGGACTTACCTTTGCAAGGTTCTGCGCTCTGCCGTAGGATGTTATCCTTGTAATCTGCGGAAACGCCTGTTTCAGATATATAAGTACATCACTCAGCCTGCCTGAGCTGAGGGCTGTCGTATTACCGTCCTGAAGAAATACACTGCCGTCACCGTTTATAAGCCAGTTTGCAACCATATAAAAGCTCTCGCGCTCACCAGCCGGTGTCTGTGACAGTTCCCTGTTTATTCCTGCAATATCCCAGCCGCCTCCGACCAGTTTGTAGCTTTCTATTCTGTCTGCAATATACACCATATTGTCAATATCAGCCTTAATGCTGTCCGCACTGTAGGCCTTAAAGCCTGTATGCCTGTAAAGCTGACAGAATTTGCACTTGTTCCATGTGCACCCTTTCGTCACCTGCAGCAGCAGGCTGTTCGCCTCACTTGGCGGTCTGATAGGCCCTATTCTAAACGACCTGTCTTTGTTTAAATCCTTTATTTCCTTATCCATTAATATCACCTTTTATCTTAATTTCCAATATGAAAGACATTATACCACAATAATAAACTTAATTTGATATTATTTTTTGCAGTAACCTATCTTATTATCCCTGAATAGAATACAGTATTAAACAAAAAGGGGCTATAGTATGAATTTAAGCGAACTTTCTCCCGGTCAGGCAGGTCTTGTCTACGGCATATACTGTGATGAAAATATGAAGCGCAGACTGCTTGATATGGGTCTTGTAAACGGTACATATGTAAAATGCACCGGCAGTAATCCCGGAGGCAATATGCACTCCTTTGTAATACATAATGCAGTTATAGCAATCAGAGTGTCAGACTGTAAAAATATTTCTGTGAGGACGTGCTGAAATGAAAGAAAAAACAATCGCTCTGGCAGGTAATCCCAATGTGGGCAAAAGCACTATTTTCAACGCTCTCACAGGTATGAAGCAGCATACAGGCAACTGGCCCGGCAAGACCGTTGCAAATGCTGCGGGAAGCTGTGTAATTAATGGACAGACATACAAAATAACCGACCTTCCCGGAACCTACTCCCTGATGGCTCATTCGCCGGAAGAAGAGGTTGCAAGAGATTATCTGTGCTTTGAGAATCCGGACCTTGTCATAGTTGTCTGCGACGGCACCTGTCTGAAACGAAATCTAAACCTTGCACTGCAGATAAAAGAAATATGCGACAATATTATTTTATGTGTAAACCTTATGGACGAAGCCAAAAAGAAAGGTATCTCAATTGACACAAAAGTCTTATCCTATATGCTCTCCTGCCCTGTTTTTGCAATGTCTGCAAACAGCAGTAAGAATATAAAGGAGTTTAAAGACTTTATTCACAGTAATTTCAATAAAAAAAACAGTATCGGCCATATTGCATACAGTGAAGAAATCGAAACTGCCGTGAGCCTTACAGAGCCGCTGGTAAAAAAGCATTACCCTGATGTGAACTCCCGCTGGCTTTCCCTCAGGCTTCTTGAAAACAACAGAGAATTTATAAACACAATAGATGAAAAAATGAACCTCGATATTTCTTCAAATCCTGAAATAACAGACTTCCTTAATCACAGTGAATTCAATATAAACTCAGAGAAACTGGTTTCTGCCATTTTGGACTGCGCAGACAGAATATGCAGCAAAGCCGTATCCTTTAGTAAAAAAGACCGGAAAAGCAGAGATGAAGCGGCAGACAGAATACTAACCGGCAGGTTTACAGGATACCCTGTTATGCTTGTATTTCTCGCCTTTATATTCTGGCTTACTATTTCGGGCGCAAATTATCCGTCGGAGCTTCTCTCTGAGCTGTTTTGTAGGGTGCAGCGCGGCCTGGACTGTATTCTCTCTGCCGCAGGCTGTCCCGAGCAGATAAATGAGCTGCTGGTTGACGGAGTGTTTAAAACTCTGTCGTGGGTTGTTGCCGTAATGCTTCCGCCTATGGCTATATTTTTTCCTCTGTTTACGCTGCTTGAGGATCTGGGCTATCTGCCGAGAATAGCATATAATCTGGATACGCCTTTTGAACGGTGCAGCGCCTGCGGCAAGCAGGGACTTACAATGTGTATGGGCTTTGGCTGCAATGCCGCCGCAGTAACCGGCTGCCGCATTATAGACTCAAAGCGTGAACAGCTGCTTGCCGTTATAACCAACAGCTTTGTTCCCTGCAACGGCAGGTTTCCGGCTATGATAGCAATCATATCCGTATTTTTTGTAGCATCAGGCTCCTCTGTCGTTTCAGCCCTCATACTGACTGCGGTTATCGTTACGGGAATATCCGTAACACTTATAGTCACAAAGCTGCTTTCAATTACAATATTAAAAGGCGTGCCCTCATCTTTCACACTGGAGCTTCCGCCTTACAGAAAGCCTCAGATTAAAAAGGTTATAGTGCGCTCTGTGTTTGACAGAACAGTATTTGTATTAAGAAGAGCAATTATTGCCGCAGCTCCCGCAGGGGCGGTTATTTACCTTGTTTCAAACATTTATATTCACGATATATCACTGCTTAATCATATAACCGGTTTTCTTGACCCTTTTGCACAGCTTATGGGGCTTGACGGTGTAATACTCACTGCATTTATTCTGGGGCTTCCGGCAAATGAAATAGTAATTCCCATAATTATTATGACCTATACAAATCAGGGAATACTGTCAGAGGTTTCGGGCATAGACCAGCTTTCGCAGGTGCTTGCGGCAAACGGCTGGGATTTTACTACAGCCATATGTTTTATCCTGTTTTCACTTATGCACTGGCCCTGCGCTACAACCATTATGACTATAAAAAAAGAAACCGGCAGTCTGAAATGGACTCTGGTTTCTGTCGCCGTCCCCGCAATAACGGGTATCATCACATGTATGCTGTTTACCGCCGCATCGGGACTTTTAATATAAAGCAAAAATTCCAGCCGAAAAACTGCTGGAATTTTTATTCCCAAAATGCCGTCAGGCTATAATTCACGCCCTATCAATGATAGGTGGGTACTCTGTTTCATACTTCTGTCTTCCACTCTGAGGAGGCCTGACATAATTATGAAAACCCCGAATTCCCAATGTGAAGCTGTAGGTTGAATTAAAACCTTAACGAACATCTCAGGATACATCTCTATTATATGCTTGAATAGAATTATTACCACAGGCAATAACTAGAAATCATATTCGTCTAAGTTAAGCGCGCAGTTGTGATGTACTTTCTGTACGTCATCATTTTCTTCAAGCAGATCAATCATTTTCTTTAATTTCTTGATGTCCTCTTCTTTTGGAGTTGCTTCCATTGACGGAACATACTCTACTTCCGATTCGAGGATCTCATAGCCCGCTTCTACTATAGCGCTGTGAACATCGTGATATGCTGACGGCTCTGTAAGTATTTCAAAACAGTCGTCATTTACTATCATATCCTCAGCACCTGCTTCAAGAGCTGTTTCCATAAGTGAGTCTTCGTCTATGTCATCTGTCTTTTCGATAAGTATAACGCCTTTTCTTGAGAACATATATGATACGCAGCCCTGTGTTCCGAGGTTGCCTCCATATTTGTCAAAAGTTGATCTTACTGATGATGTGGTTCTGTTTTTGTTGTCTGTAAGAGCTTCAACTATAACTGCCACACCGCCAAGGCCATAACCCTCAAATGCAAGTTCTTCATAAGTTTCGCCTGCTAATTCTCCGGTACCTTTTTTGATGGCTCTGTTAATATTATCATTAGGCATACTGATAGCTTTTGCCTTGTCTATTGCAACTCTCAATCCAGGGTTGTAGTCAGGATCTCCTCCCGCCTTTGCCGCTACTGTTATTGCTCTGGCATATTTAGTAAACATTGCAGCTCTCTTAGAGTCCTGTGCTGCTTTTCTTCCTGCGATTGTACCGTGTCTTCCCATGGAGACACCTCCTTACTTCATTTATTTTGTGCTAATCAATTATATCACAAAATATCGGTACTTGTAAATTGCCTGCAGAAAATTTCCTTTACTGCTGAATTACAGGAGGATTATTCCTTATAGGTTTAACCTGAAATTCGTTAACCGAAAGTACATTGTCTGTTTTGCTTTTAACCTCGACTTTGGCATTAAATATATTATTTACCATATTCACAGTCACTTCCGCTTTGAGTCCGTAGGGATAAGCGGCATCGCTAAGAAGCGGCTTGTCTGCCAGAAGTACATGTCCCTTCTCATCCTGTTTAAAGGATGAGTCCTGTCCTTTCTGGCTGAAAAAACTTACTTTCCCGTCAGCAGCTATTTTAATTGTCCCCGCATATCTTAGTTCATCGCTTACTGCTGTGGTAAGTGTAGTGCAAAGCATCTGCGCCTCAGACATTGATACCGATCTGATGTATGCCTTGACTCCAAGTCTTACTCCGGTCACAAGCACAGCAGTCACAAGCACCATTACCGCTATAGCTGAAAGAAGTTCGACTATGGACATACCCTTATTATTTTTTAATCTGCCCATAAGGTTCACTCTCCTTCGGTATAGTAGTAATAGCCTCTGCTCTTATATATTTTAACAGGTATAGAAGCAGTATCCGTTAAAATTCCCGGCACAGTCATACTTCCCTGTCCAAAATCTGCTGCTCCTTCATATGTAAAGGATATCTGAGTGCCTACAGCCTCCTTGACTCTGGCATTTATTTTTGAAGCAACTGTAACAGAGGTCACAAGAAAAGCAACGCTTATAACCACGATTATGATTGATATGAGAGTTTCAACAAGGGTTTCACCTCTGTTTGATTTAATTTTCATCACTCTGCATGCCTCCTCAGTTAATTCCGGCTCTTGTTATCGTGCCGTTTCCAAAGGTTACTGTGGTTTCGGTTGTCGTAACAGAATATTTACTGTCATCTGTACGCCCCGATGTTGTTGATATGGTTTTGGTTACAGGCAGGCTGAGGTTCATTTTGTACCCCTGCTCATCGCTTTTTTTCCCTGCAGCCTCAAAGCTGATATTCATGGTATAGCTGTTTTCTGAAACTGTATTATCATCGACTTTCACCGGATTTATATTTATTCTGACAGTTACATCATCAAAACTTACGCTGTTTTCTGCGCCGGCAGGTTTATTTATTTTAACCGTCGCTTCTTTAGTGTTGCTGTTTAATGGACTACTGTTCTTAATATTTTCTGCAATCTCTGTAAGCAGATCCTTAAAGGCTCCGTCCGGCCCGCTTACGGTTTCATCAGGGAGCTTTTCCGAAGTATTGTCATTTTCTGCTGTATACGTTCTTAAAGTATGCTCATATTCCTTATTCCGGATTTCATCTCTGAACAGCTCGGCGGCAGAGCTTACCGTAAGGTAAGTCTGCTGCGCCTCTTTGTTGTCATTTAACTGATGCGCCGCGGTTGTTGCCGCCGTAATTATGACTACGCTGACCACGACAGCCACAAGCAGCAGAAACAGCGCCATAAGTATGGTCTTGCCCTCATTGCTATTAAGTTTCAGATATATGTTTTTCATATTATCAACCCGACCTTCTGTTCATAAAGCTGCTACTTTCCGCCAGTTTCGCCTGTATCTGCGCTGCCTGTCACATTCGCAAGCACAACTATGCTTTCTCTAAATACGCGCTGCTCCCCGTTTATACTGACAGTATATTCTGCTTCAGCGGTTATGCTTGCTTCACCTTCTTTAAGACCTGTAATCTTTACTTTATAACTCTTTGCTGTATCGTCATATTCCTGCTCATCGACTGAAACAACTGTATCATCATCAGCTTCTATTTTCCATTTCACATGCTTTGTAAAATCAGATGATTTATTTACCGATTTAACCGTAAAGGATAATTCCTTTTTCTGCTCTTTACTTAATTCAAGTTCCGCAGGAGCTGCGGTTATAACGAGATTTGCGGTTATGCTTACAAGCGTATCGGCAGTCGTCGCACCAAGATTTGCTCTTACTGTTACAGTTCCCTCTTTGAGAGCTGTAAATATAACCTGATACTTCTGACTGTCTGTTACAAAGTGACAGGACTTAAACAGCAGAGGTGACTCTGCTAATTCTTTTCCCTCCTCATCGAGAAACTTAAATGCAGCTTCATCAAGCGCAGGCACATCGCCTGTCCCCTTGTAAACAAGGTTCATCTCTATCTCACCTTTTTCCAGCATATCAAACGATTTCATACTGTGCTGCCAGTACAGTTCTCCCTTAGGCCATATACCGTAATGAACATTTACAGTATCTCCAAAAGTATTCTTCTGCGTCAGCACTGTCGGGAACGGATAATTCACACCCTCCAGACTCGCATCATCTCCCGGAAAACTGTACTTGCCGTCTATACTGGCACCGTTTTCGATACTTGTAACAAAACCAAATTCAACAGTTTTCGGCATTTCTCCATTATTGTTAAGCAGATCAGCAACACTGCCTGCTGTACCTTGAGCAGCGCTAAGCTGTTCATATGTAACATATGGTGATTTACCCTTATTATCCAGTGAAATGTATCGTTCTCCGCCATTGCCAGCAAAATAACTGTATACGATGCAAGAGCCTATTTTGTCATTTTCCTTAATCCCAGACCAATATTTTTCATTATTTTTCTCTTTATAGTCATCTGTATTCTTTGCGGTTTCCTCATAAGCATAACAATTCTCGATTTTAAGGTAAGGGTTTGATATGCTAGCAAAATTATCCTGCATCTCGCCAATGGAAGCAATGGATTGCGAGCATCTTATCTGATTATTACCTGTTGCAGGAAGTTTGACATAAGAATATGAATTTTTAACATTCACCACCTCATCTATTGTCCCTACAATACCATTAAGATTACCATAGTCAATCATTACAATTCCGCCGTTAATGCCGCCGATCCATACGCTAGCGCTGGTACTGACATTGCTTCCTGGCTTAGTTGGCATACGGCTTTCAATGCTGCCTCCCGCATAGCAGCCGTCTATAGTGGAACGGCAGTTACCGACAAGACCGCCAACCCTGACATTGTTCCATTTAGTATCAGAATACTTCGCATTTACAGTAATATCATTTACTGCCGTACACCTTGAAATATCCATGTTGGTGGCGCCTGCAAGACCTCCGATTGATGCTCCTCCCCAGCCGCCGTCATGCTCTCTGCTGTCTATAATACTATAGCCTGACACAGTACAGTTCTGCAATACGGCACTGCTTTCTTCTCCGTCATCAAGCTTTCCCTCTGTGGCAAAACCCACAAGACCGCCAAGGCAATACCATTTATTACTGTCTTTGGTTATTTCAATAGTATCTTCATATTCCGAATACATTACTATATTTTCAAGTTTTGCACGTACAGTTATACCAAATAGTCCAACCATCTGTGCATCACTTTTTATTTTTATATTTTTAATTGAATATGAATTACCGTTATACACATCACCAAAATATGCGATATATGCATTTCCTTTATTGTCATCCGTTGTATAATACATACTTCCTACAGGTGTAAACAGCCCACTCTCTCTGTCAATATCGTGAGTCTGATCCCAATAACGATAATTCCAATTTTCTCTTTCTTCTCTGCTAATTCCATTTATACCTGCATATCTTAAATACGGGAAGCTGTCATATTTTTCATGCTCACTCTTTACATATGTGGTAGTGTTTTTTTCTCTGCAATTCCAGTTGATATACTGCAACTGATCTGCAGAGCGCACCTCATATTTGTTATCCGTGCTTCCCGGTACAACAGTATTGCCCTCATATCCGGTACATTCTGTTACGGTATCACAGCTGAAAGAGTTTGCAAAGAACGGACAAACAGTATAAGTATAACTCTTTTCATTATTGTTCTCAGTATATTTTAACTCCCACGTACCATTTGCAACCTTAACCGGTGTATTTCCATTCTTTTTATCAAGATACAGACCGCCATCTCCATTGCCTGTAGTATATGCAACCACCTCATAGCTTGACAGCTGCCCCTTTATTTCTGCTGATGCTTTATCGTCTTTAATTGGAGTACCGCCAAAGTCTGTCATACTGACTGTTGCGTTACTGCCCTCTTTATAATAATAACCGTATCCAAACTCTTTAACTATACCACCGTCATTGTGAGATGTACAAAGTGATGAGCCTCCTATGCCTCTA
Organism: uncultured Clostridia bacterium; assembly: GCA_934256595.1. GTDB lineage: Bacteria > Bacillota > Clostridia > Peptostreptococcales > Anaerovoracaceae > UMGS973. The sequence goes on along the minus strand of CAKQOW010000001.1, from coordinate 18,319 downwards.
TTCTCGTTTACTCCAAGATACCTGAAATGATATCCGGCATTAGGACCGCCTTCTTCATGCTCCCAATAGAACACACCTGCATTGCCAAGCTCTGTTTCGACAGGCCAGTTGCCGTAGTGAATATATTTACCGCCTTTTTTAACTGTGGCAGGATAAGGATAGTTCTCCTTTCCTGTCCTGCTGTGATAAAATGAATTTTCAGCAGGTTCGGAGCCTTCAGACTTCGAATAATGAAGATCTGATGCAGTCTTTGACTCTGCGCGTGTATCTCCCGGCTCTATATCATATGCACCCAGTTTTTCGGTATAGTAATATGTACCTTTATCAAGATATCTGCATACTGTCAGAGTTCCTCCGGCAGGAGCAAAACCATATCCTTTGGCGCTCCCTGATATTGTAATCGAAACAGCGCAGTACGCCCTGTTTATTACTCCCGCATTTTCGCCTGCAAAGCCTGCGGCAACCGCATTTCCCTGTCTGGCGTCAATAACGTTAATCCTTCCTATCGAATAACTTGCGGATATATTACCTGTGTTTCTGCCGGTAAAGCCTCCTGCTTTAACTGTCGCATAGGTTTCTGAAATCTTGACATCCGGACACTCTGCGGAGCTGTTTCTCACAGTACCGCTGTTGTAGCCCGTAAGCCCTCCGATATATGTCACACTGCTTCTGTAGGTATACACCTTAAAAGTATATCCTGCAACGGCGCAGTTCCTTATAGTCTTGGAGTTTCTTCCCGCAAGAACTCCCAGGTATGCCCTTGCCCCGCTGTTTTCTATTTTGGCGCTTGTGCCTACGCTGCGGTCATCTGCAGCGCCGTAGTCCGAAACCACAGCTATATTCTGCAAAATACCCTTGTTATATCCGAACATTCCCGAATAGTATCCGTCCGATACAAACGATACTCCGTCTATAATATGGCTGCCGCCGTCATAGGTTGAGGTAAATTCATATGTATCATTCTTTCCTATCGGTTTCTGCTCAGTCACAACAGAGTCAATCCCCGCATATTCATTCCATTCATATTTATCATAATATATATCAAGCTGCTGTGTGTATTTGCTGCTCTTTGTCTTGTACGCATACTTATTATAGTACAGGCTCATATTATAGAGCTGTCTTGCAGTACGCACATATACGTTTGAAACCGTATTCGATTTTTCCGATGTTACCGTCTTTGCAAAGTGCGGGTTGTAGTAATATGAAACACCGTCCAGCTTTATTTCCTGATAGAAATCCTCTGACGCATTTTTTGTGTTTACAATTTCACTTGGGAATTTAAGCAGCCAGTAGTAAGCATCTCCCACCGAAATCTTCTCTGCTTTATCTGCCTTCAGAGTAACAGTTTCATTGCCATATTCATATTCAAGTTTCACATTTCCCAAAGGCTTGTTTTCGTATATAATACCATAGCCGTCGCCTGTTGCGCTTCCCTTATCCTTAAGCGTGTCAATGTTTGCTCCGTAGATACCATATTTATCGTTTTCATAGACTTCATAGTATACAGGCTTGTTGTCCTCAAAATCAGCCTTCCAGTCGCCGTAGTGAGTCAGTTTTTTAAGCTTAGGGAAAGAGTAGTCGGTAAGTCCCTGCTTCATCAGGTTATATGGTTTTGTACTGTCGCCGCCTGTAGACGCAGTAAATGCGTCGCTCAAATGGTTATTTATAAATTCTGCTTTATTGCTCAAATCTTTATATAAAACAGGGGTTCCGATAGTTTTCCCATGATCTATACCATCAGCATTGAGATAATATACCTTGCTCGGGTTGTTATTTTCTGATACTGTAGCATATACATTCTCTGCATATTTATCCTCATGCTTCATATATGCAACCGCAGAATATGCGTTTTTCATTGCAGCTGCTTTTGCAGGCACAAATCCCGCAGCCTTATCCGATGCGGTTATGTATCCTGCCGAATAACATTCTTCTATACTGATCCTGCAATTATTATCCGCAGAGCCTATGAGACCGCCTGCGTTTTTGCCGTAGAGATAGCAGTCGGCATAGGAATTATTAATCGTCAGAGAACCTTCTGCATATCCTGCAAGTCCGCCTGTATAATCTGAGTTTGCTGTTCCCGCAACCGTAGCCGCAAAGCTTTCAGTGATTTTCACACTGCCGGAAGTTTTGCCTATGAGGCCGCCTGTATATTTACTGCCTGAAATCCATATATCTTTTTCTGTTTTGCCTGCAAGGTCGCCCTCTGTTTCCGAAAGGTATACCTGACAGCCTGAAACATTCACATTGCCTGTAGTACGCCCTGCAAGCGCTCCCGCATATTCTCCACCCGTTATCTTTGCTCCCGATAAGGTTATGTCTTTAAGCTCGCTGCCATTAAATTCATCGAACATACCGGTTCTGGCGTCAAGTCCGTAGATTACGCTCCTGATCGGTTCACTTTCATCGCTGTAGCTGCCGCTGTAGCTTTCTAACCTGCTGTTTGAAACAGCCTTGTATGCCCTGCTGCCATACATGGAATACCAGTCGTACATATTCTCCTCATCGTTTTCAAAGTGAAGATTGTTTTTCTGAACCGCTTTTTTGAAATTTTTAAATCCTGTTTTCTCATTCAGTCCCGACTCTTCATCAAGGTTCTGCAGGTGCCTGCCATAAGTTATTATCGCCACATCCTCTGTAGCGGCATCCTTGTCTTTTTCTGCTTTGGCAAACAGGCTGTTTGCTGTGCCTGTGACAGCAGCCGAGTCCACAAAAGCATTATCGCTTACAGCCGTAAGTGTAATCGTAATGTCAGAGCCTGCAACAAGATCCGGATACAGTTCGCAAAATCTATTGCCGTCTTTTTTGAGAGTTCCGTCACTGTTATGAACATCCAGCTCATCAAGTATAAGTTCAAAGGAAAGATTTGACCCTTTCCTTACAATCTCCCCTGACTTTATTTCCCTGTCCACTGAATTTCCATACTCATCCTCTATTTTAACTTTAAATGAAACATTACCGTCTGCTATCATGTTGCAGCTTAGTATCGCTTTTAACGTTTCCTCGTTAATTATTTCTATTTTCGGATCAAGTGTATTGGTGTCAATGGAAACAACCGTATCGCCACCGTAATATCCCACTTTTGCTCCGGCTTTTTTGCGCATCTGTTTGATACGCAGGGTATCAAAATCTCCGGGAGTGTAATCCATATCATCTTCACTGTAGAATACTCCGTACACACTGCCGCTTGCAGGGTCGTATTCTATAACCCAGTTATTGTCCCTGATTTCTTTTTCTACTCTGCTTTCGGGAAGCAGTACGGCCGCCGTTGAAGGTTCCCCTGAGCCAACCTGATCTGACTTGACATAATAAAGCGAGTCCACTGTCCTGTTTTCGTCTTCTGAGTCACACGGTACAAGTCCCAAAGGACAGACATCGTCATGATCTGCAGGCGAATAAAGCTCCGCTCTGCCGCCTGCGGTAAGCTCGGTCATTCTGTTTTGGGCAGCCATATATATCATTTCCGCCTTGCTGTCAAGCTCACGCTGTCTGAGTTCTTTTTGTACTGCAACTACCCCCATAATCGAAATACTGAGAAGCACAACAATTATAGCCACTACAAGCAGTGTTTCAAGCAGTGTGAAGCCCTTGCCGTTTTTAATTATTCTGTTTTCTCTGTTTCCCCTTATGTCTTTCATAATTATCTGTTTGCCTCAAAGTATATAATGCTGATGTAGGTTGTCACCACCTGCCTGTCTGTCGCCTCTCTGGTCTGTATTGTAAGGTCGTCAACCTGCATTGCATACTGTGAACTGTAAAGCTTGTCAATTATAGCTCTTGCCTGTCTGTATGTAGCTGTGTCATATGTAATCTGAACAGGTCTTTTGACTATATCGTTTTCAAACACAAGCTCGCCGAAATCCAGTGAATAATCTATGGAGCTTTTCATAATACTGTAAAGCTCCGGCATCAGATTAACGCTGTTGTCATACGGCGCAACCGTGCGTTTTATGCCCTCTGCCTGCGCTTTTTGGATTTCTTTTTCCATCATATTTATACGAGCCGCTTTTATCTGATTCTGCTCATACTCAAGCTGCAGCTCGGACTCCATATTTCCGTAATCCGATATTTTAATGTTTATAGGCTGGAGCACGAATTTGTAGTAGCCAAGTCCTATAACCAGCACTGCCAGAACCAGCAGCAGAATTTTTTCTCTCTTTGTAAATTCTTTTTTCATTATTCCGCCTCCTGTTCCTGCTGCAGATATATGGTTACCGAAAAGCTCAGCACCGAGGCTGCCTTGTTTTCGTCTGTCTGCGCAATATTAAGCTGTGCGTCCGACACTATAGGGCTTGTCTTGAGGCTCTTAATCATTGCCGATATTTCCTTGAGGTTCATACCTTTCATTGAAACCTTGGCCGTATCGTCATAAATCTCAACACTTACAACCTGTCCGCGCTTCATCATTACGGTTTCTATAATGTCGAGTACTTCCTTGCGGTCCACGCCCACAAAGTTTTCGTCGTTTTCGTCGGAAATGAAGCTCATTGAGTAAGCTCTGTACTCAAGAATTATATCATCATAGTCCTTGACTTTTTCCGTAAGCTCCTGATTCTGCTGATACACGCTGTTGTATGAAGCCTCTGCCTTGCCAAGTCTTGCATACTGGTCATAGACGCAGAATTTGGCCACAAGAACTGCAAGTATCACAATCAGAGCTATGCCTATCGCTACAGTCCTGCCCGCAGACTCAGTTTTCCCGCAGGCTGCCATATTTATCGTTGTCTTTGACGGATATTTCGTCTGCTTTGCCCCTGCAAGCATATCCTTTAAATCAGTTATTTTCATAATCGTCTAACCTCCAATGACAAGTCCGCAGCTTTTGAGGAATATGTCCGGCTTGTCAAGACCTAAAATTCTGCTTGTAAGCTTCGATGCCGGATACACGTTGAGCTTTGTTTCCTCGGCTATGGTTCTGACAAGTATGTCAACCTCCGCGCCGCCTCCGCATATATATATGTCGTTAAGCTCTGCTTCTCTGTTATTGTAATTAAAGAAGTTTACGGCTTTCATAATCTCTACTGTAAGTCTGTTGTATACGCCAAGGGCAAGATCGCTTTCAAGCACTACGTTGTAGTTGCTTTTTTTGTAGATCTGAGCCATATGTATATCTATTCCGCTTTCGTCTGCTATGAGCATATCAAGGTTTCTGCCTCCGATGTCAATGTTTCGCATTGCCGCATATTCACCCTTGTGGAATATGTGAAGCCTGGTGCTGCTGTGTCCCAGATCTGCAATGCAGAAATCCTCGGCAAGTCTGTCAGAAGCGCTGTTTACAATATTTGCATAGGCACATTCCTCCGGCACTGCTGTTTTGAGCCTGAAGCCTGCTCTTTTAAACATTATTTCATATTCCTCAATCACGGATTTTAATACAGCGCATATGAGCAGCTTCATTTCATAAGGCTTTCCCTCATCATCTGTAACCATTTCTCTTACCGCATAGTCAAAGAGATAGTTCTTTTTTTCCTCCTTGAGATAGTCTTTAAGCTCAAAAGGAAGATTGAACATAAGCTGCTGCACGTTCATAGCCGGCATTGTCACATTCTTTGTAAGTATCTGTGATGCCGGAATTATAACTGCCGCATCGGCTTTGGGTATGTCGTTTTTTCTTGCGCTCTCCCTTATGAAATCCGCCATTGCGTCCATTGAAACAACAGCTCCGTTTTTAACTGTATTGTCAGGTACGTCAGCCACTACACAGTTCTTAATCTCTCTGCCCGACGCATGAACCATTTTGAGTGTGCTTTCACCTATATCAAATCCCACTAATTGTCTGCCCAAATCAAGTTACCTCTCTTCCTAACCTAAAACAGTCCAAGATAAAGTTCAACAGCCTCGTTTCCAAACAGCATGCAGATTACCGCTGCCAGCGCTATTGAAGGACCCCATGGGAATGTCCTATCCCCGTCCTCATGCTTAAAAACAAGTCCGGATATAATTCCTATTATACATGCTATGAACAGACAAAGCAAATTTGCTTTCCAGCCTAAGAATATGCCTGTCATAAATATCAGCTTGATATCGCCTCCGCCCATAGCCTCAATGCCCTTAATCTTCTCAAAGACAAGCACCACAATAAGCAGAAGTCCCGCTATACCGGCTCCGCCGATCAGATCATCCAGAGCCACCTTGGCCGAGTCGTTTAGTATCACAAAGAACCCTGTACGCACCAAAAGACCGGCAATAATGAACCGGTCCGGAATAATACGCCCCTCCAAATCCGCGAATGAGCATACCATAAGCAGGCACACAAAAATCATATATTCGAGTGCTTGGAGCGAAATATCAAATTTTAAAAGCACAGCCGCAAACAGTACTGCTGAAACAGCCTCTGCTATAACATGAACCGCAGACAGTCTGGCGCCGCAGTAACGGCATCTGCCTCTGTGAACTATATAGCTTACCACAGGAATTAAATCACCTATCCCAAGTGTATGCCCGCATACATCGCAGTGAGAGCGTCCCTTTGAAACCGGCTCATTATGCACAATGCGCCAGGCCACGCAGTTAAGGAAGCTGCCCATACAGGCTCCTAAAAGCAGTGCAAGGAACACAAAATAGCAGGTTATATAAGGTTCAGTATAAAGCATTTATCTCTCCTTATGTTGCAGGAGGCCGCCAACCCAACGACCTCCTGCTGTAGAATTATATTGAAGAATTAACCTTGAATAAGGTAGTTAGTTGATATCGACTGGACTTAATTTCCAAGTATAAACATTTGAACCATCATTGCCACCTTTTAATTTTGTAGCAGTATAAGTAATAGTTGCTGTACCATCGTCATTCTTTGTATATGCATATGTTGCCTTTGCACTCTTTTTATTAGCTGAGTTCCAAAACTTAGTATCTCCATCGTTAGTAGCAGGAATTTCTTCATCTTCTGTAAGAATTTTCACCTGCATTTCCGCATATGCAGCTCTGATATTAGCCACATCTGTCGCTTCCTTTGATTTAGTTAATGCGCCATTGAATGTAGGAATAGCTATAGCTGCAAGTACTGCTATGATTGCTACTACGATAAGCATTTCCATTATTGTAAAACCTTTTTTGTTTGCTTTCTTTTTCATGTCCTTAATCTCCTTTATTACGTTGATTATTAAATATATACACTCTTCTCCGGGCTGTAGAGAAGAAATAAGTACCTTGATTAATGTTATTTATATTGCGCTGTACATACTGAACATTGGCGCATATACGCACAGCAGCAGTCCTACTGCAATTACCGCAAGTCCTATGGTTATTGCCGGCTCAAGTATTGACAGTAATCTCTGCGAGTAAACCTCCACCTCATTGGAGAAATAATCTCCCACAACATCAAAGGTCTCCTCCATTGACCCTGAACGCTCTCCCACGCCTGTCATCTCTGTAAGCATATTTGAGAAGCAGTTTATCTCACCCATGCATACCGTAAGGCTTCTGCCGCGCTCCACTCCCTCCTTGACCTTGCGTACCGCAAGTGAGAAGGTATAGTTTGTAACAACCGCAGCGGTTATATCAAGCGCTCTGGTTATGGGCATGCCTGCCGCAATCATCGTTGACATTGTATTTGCAAACTGAGATGCCACATTCATTTCTGTCAGCTTGTGAAGCGGAGCTCTCCTTAGCCTGTAGGCCGTAATCCGCCTTTTGCCATCTTCGGTGCGTATCGCATATTTGTATGCCGCTATCATCAGCAGAATTACCGCAAGTATAATCCACCAGTAGCCTGTAATGAACCGGCTCAGAGCTATCATTCCCTTGGTAATTCCGGGAAGCTCTATGTCCATATCCTCAAAGGTTTTTGTGAATACAGGAACCGCAACCGCCATTATAATTACAAATACTATGATTGCAACAGCAACGACTATCGATGGATATGTAAGTGTGCTGATTATCTTGGCTTTCATCTTGGCTGTCCGGTCATAATATTTGTGAAGCCTGCCAAAGCAGTTCTCAAGAGTACCCGACTGCTCGCCCGCCTTGACCGTTTCTATGAATGTACGCGGAAGCGCAGGCGCGTTTTTTTCAAAGCTGGAAGCCATACTGTAGCCGCCCTCTATGTCCTCTGCCACACTCAGAAGCATCCTGTTTATATTCTTGTTTTTGGACTGCGCCGCAACCATCTGCACACATCTGCCTACGGGGAGTCCTGATGATAATATGATTTCAAACTGCGAGCACATCAGAGCAAGCTCTTTTTCTTTGATTTTGAGTTTCTTTGGCGCTATTGTCCCTGCGGCCTTTGACTCCTCAACTTCTTCTATACCTGTAACGATACTGCAGGTTTCTCTGAGTTTTGCTACCGCTTCATATTCGTCATATGCCTTAATCACTCCGGATACTTTGACGTTGTCCGGGGATATTGCTTTGTATCTGAATGTTTTCAAATTCTTTCACCTTTTCCAAATAAAAAACTCTGCAATCATTGCAGAGCGTGTAGTATATGATAAGGCAATGCAAGGATAGTAAAATCTGCAGCTGGCTGTCAACCGAAGCGGTAAGACCCTGTAGCTTTGCGTCACTGCCTTTCGACAGCTTTGCCTTTAATATCTATTTTTTTGAATTATACACTTTAATTTATTTCAAGTCAACAAAAATGTCAAATTTTTTTAAATTTTGTTGATTAATAATTTATTGCAGCGGTTTTGCTCTTTGACCTTTTTTCTGCTTCCTCCCGGCTTATTTTGCCTTCTGCCGCAAGCTTCATCAGAGCGTTATCCATAAGAATACTGCCCCCCTGCTGGTTCATGGTGATGAAATTCTCTATCTGAGGGGTCTTGCCCTCTCTGATGATATTTCTGATAGCGTCATTTACAACCATTACCTCACAGGCTGCAACCCTGCCTCCCGAAGTCTTTGGTACAAGCTGCTGTGACAGCACGACTCTGAGAGTTGTCGAAAGCTGCATTCTTATCTGTTTCTGCCGACCGTCGGGGAACACCCCCACAATTCTGTCTATGGAGTCTGCCGCCGAATTGGTGTGAAGAGTCGCAAACACAAGATGGCCTGTTTCTGCCGCTGTAAGAGCAGCTTCGATAGTATCAAGGTCTCGCATTTCTCCTATTAGGATTATATCCGGGTCCTCTCTGAGTATTGCGCGCAGACCGTCGGCATAGCTTCTGGTGTCTCTGCCTATCTCTCTCTGATTTATAACGCATTTGTCCGGCGTATATATATATTCCACCGGGTCCTCCAGCGTGATTATATGCTCTGCTCTTGTATGGTTGATCCTGTTTAATACAGCGGCCAGAGTTGTGGATTTACCGGATCCTGTTTCGCCTGTAACAAGAACTATACCATTGCTGTATTTGGGGAACATACCTACAGCCTCAGGAAGTTCAAGCTCCTCGATTTCGGGGATATGATCGCTGAGTATTCTGATTGCCGCAGAAACTGCTCCGTTTGATCTGAAAATATTAATTCTGGTTCTCGCTCCGCACTCAAAGGTAAGAGCCATATCAAGCTCGCCTATTTTCTCTACAAGGCTGTAGTTTTCTCCTGCAAGCTCTCTGATTATTTCCTCGCACTCCTGCGCCGGTATAACTCTCTCATCGAGTGTCGTTATCTGTCCGTCTATACGGCATTTAACCGGTCTGCCTGAAACTATGTGAATATCCGAGGCGTTCATCTGCTGCGCTCTGCTTACCGCATTATTTATATCAAGCATATATCTGCTCCTTTACTCTGCTGTTGAATTAATGGCTTTGAGAGCTTCTTCAACTGTTGTCACTCCCTCAAGCACCAGTTTTTTGCAGGCATTTTTCATCGGTGTGAAATCTCCTGCCGCCGCTTCTTTTGCAAGCTGCTCCTCTGATGCACTCTCTGAAATCATACTGCGCATTTTCTTTGTAAGTGTCAGTATTTCAAATACCGCCTGTCTGCCGGAGTATCCAGAATGGTGACATTCAGGACAGCCCTCTCCTTTGTAAAGCTGTATATTGTCTGTTTCCGTAAGTCCCAGAAGCTGTTTTTCCTCATCTGTCGGTTTGTATGCTGTCTTGCAGTGAGGACAGATTTTTCTTACAAGTCTCTGTGATATTACTCCCTTGAGAGCGCTTGAAATCATATAAGGTTCAACGCCTATGTCCATAAGTCTGTGAACTGCCGATATTGAGTCGTTAGTATGAAGTGTCGATAATACAAGATGTCCTGTAATGGCGGCTCTTGCTGCTATGGCTGCGGTTTCGCTGTCTCTGATTTCTCCCACCCCTATAATATCCGGGTCCTGACGCAGTATTGCCATAAGTCCGCTTGCAAAGGTCATTCCTGTTTTTTCGTTTATCTGGCACTGGTTGACTCCGGTAATATCGTATTCAACCGGGTCTTCGAGGGTAACTACATTGACTTCCTCTCCGGCAAGCTCCGAAAGCATTGCGCACATTGTCGTGGATTTGCCCGAACCGGTAGGACCTACCAGCAGTATTATGCCGTTGCTGTTTGAAAGCAGCGCATTGTATTTTGCCTCGTCTTCTCCTGTAAGACCTATGGTGTGCCTTGATATTTCGTGAGAGGATTTGTCCAGAAGTCTTAAAACCACTTTTTCGCCGTACACCGTAGGCATAACTGACATACGGATATCTATGCTGTGGTCTTTGACAGTTATCATTGCATGACCGTCCTGCGGGATTTTGCGCTCTGAAATATTCATACCGCCCATAATTTTGAGTCTTGATATAACTGTGCTCTGTAAATCTGACGGAACTGTAAGTATTTTGTGGAGAAGCCCGTCTATTCTCATTCTGACAACCACTTCTTCTTTTTGAGGCTCTATGTGAATATCACTGGCGCGCTCTAAAAAAGCTCTTTCTATTATGGAGTTTACAAATCTGATTGTAGGAGCTTTGTTGATGTCTTCGTCTGCTGTTTCTTCTCTCTGTCCGGGAAGTATGTCTCCTGTACCCATCTCGCGCTTCATATCCTCAATGGCGCGTGCAGTTCCCTCACTGCCGTAAAGGGTCGCTATGACCTGCTCTACAGCTTTCTTGGCTGCAATCATAGGTATGACATTTTTGTTGGATATTTTTTTGACTACTTCCTGCGCAATAAAATCCAGCGGGTCGCTCATTGCTATATACAGATTGTCGGAAGCCAGCTTGACAGGCACTATGCAGTGTTCTTTTGCTATGTTTCTCGGAACAAATTTAGTCAGCTCCACAGGAATTGATACTGCAGTAAGGTCTATAAAGTCAATGCCAAGCTGCATCTGCAGAGCCTCTATGAGTTCGCTGTTGGTGATGAAGTTGTATTCTATAAGTATGTCTCCGAGTCTTTGTTTTGTCTGCTTCTGAAGCTCCAGCGCAACCTCAAGCTGCTCGTCACTTATTATTCCGGACGATTTAAGCAGTTCCCCTAATCGTATATGTGCCATAAATACCTCCCACTGAAATATTCTTGCAATAATTCTACTCTTTAAATTGCAATTTTGTCAATTCCTTTTTTCTTTCAGGCAGGCGCGATACCTGCTCCGTATAAAAATAAGCAGGGGCTTCAGGAACAGGTCCTGCGCCTCTGCTTAGTGATATTGCCGGTATTATACAGCAGTCTGCAGTTACAGCTTATTTATTTCCTCTACAGACAGGCCTGATACTTTAGCTATTGTTTCAACGTCAATACCCTCTGATTTCATGGCTCTAGCCATATCCAATTTTTCTGCAGCCCTACCGGAAACCTCACCCTCGGTTCTGCCCTGTTCAAGACCTTCCTCTTTTGCTTCAGCAATCATATATTCTAATGTCACCAGTCTCTCCCTCCATTCAGGCGTGTTGTATTTCCGGACACGCTCATCAATACCTTCAACCAGCTTACTGTCTATTTTACTTGGGTCATTTATATATTCATAAAATGACTTAAGTTTCTCCGGCACCTTGTCCGGAGAGCATTTTGTGTTCAACAATATTTTACTTGTCCCATCATTAAAATGCAAGTCATTCTTGCGAATATAGCTTTCTACGACATACAGGGGCTCGCCAAGCCCCAGATAATCGAATGTGCAGATGAATACCACATATGTGTTTTTAAGATCTTTGAATTTGCCACCTTTTTCAAGGCAGTCGGTATCCATAAGAGCCTGATAATATCTGCTTCTTTTTTCAAGATCATGCTTATTGGTTGTCTGCATTTCAATGTCAATCCATTTGTCTGCAGTTTTCACATATGCGTCAAACCTGACTCCTCGCATATCTTTTCCGAAATCAAGACATGCCTGCAGCGCTATCTCAAGCTCATCTTTTTCATCAGGTGAAGAATTCTCTGACGCTGCTATTTTTACCTCGCCTATTTCCTCATCGGGAATTATTAGCTCTGCAATTCCTTTACAGATATCAGGATCTCTCATTACCAGTGCAAATATAAAATCATTTGTAAAGGGTTTGAACTCTTCCTCACTCGGTGCGATTTCATTCTGCTGTTTCTTTTCTGTCATTGTTTTTTCTCCTTTTCTTTTTGTTTTCAGAAAGCAAAAAACGCACAGTAAAAAACCGCTTAAGCTGAAACTTAATTCAGCCTAAACGGCTTATCTGTGCGTCTTTACAATTTTTCTATGCTACCATTCTAGCACGCCCCGTTTTTACAGTCAATTCCTTTTTTATTTTTTTCTGTAATTTCATTAATCCGTTGATATTTAAATGTTTACAGCGCCTCTCTTGACAAAAAACAAGATTTCAAACCGGCAAAAGTTTTTTCCAACCTGCCACGCATTTTATATATATCACCACACATTAAAAGAGATACCTTTACGATATCTCTCTTAACAATGAGTATTTATGTATTTTAGATAATCTTCTCGGTTTCAATCCTGAATTTCAAGATTTTTGTGCGCAGTCGCCATCATCAGTTTAATTCTGTTAAGCTGATTTACACTGCTTGCGCCCGGATCATAATCTATAGCCGCAATGTTTGCCTTAGGATTGTATTTTCTGAGCGCCTTTAGCATGCCCTTTCCTGTAACGTGGTTTGGCAGACATGCAAACGGCTGCAGGCATACTATGTTTTCACAGCCTGAATTTATAAGGTCAACCATTTCACCTGTCAGAAGCCACCCCTCGCCGCACTGGTTGCCTATGGATATAAGTTTGGAGGCTTCTTCTGCTATTTCCTCAATATGCAGAGGCTCTTCAAAACGGCGGCTTTCTCTCAGGGCTTTTCGATAAGGCTTTCGTATAAGCTCAAGTATGTCTATTGCAATCTGATTTCCCTTCATCTGCTTCCACGAACCCGAAAGATGTTCATAGTTGAATTTCTTGCTGTACATGCCGTACAGGAAGAAATCCAGAAGGTCTAAAACAACAGCCTCGCCGCCCTCGTTTTCGATTACACTGACTATATCATTGTTGGCTGTAGGGTGATATTTAACCAGTATCTCTCCTACAACGCCTACCTTCGGCTTCTTTATATCTCTTAAAGGCAGAGCATCAAAATCTCTGACTATGCCTTTAAGATTTTTTTTGAACTGCCTGAAACTGCCGTTTCTGATGTTCTCATCTGCAATTGCCGCCCACTTTTCATAAAGCGCATCAGCTGAGCCTTTTACCTGTTCATAAGGTCTGGTTGCATACAGAACTCTCATAAACATATCACCGTAAACGATACCCATCATACCGCTTTTGACAAGCGGAAGCGTTATTTTAAATCCCGGATTTGACTCAAGTCCTGCCATATTTACCGATATTACAGGTATCTGCTCCATATCAAGATCCCTGAGGGCTTTTCTGAGCAGTGAAACATAGTTGCTGGCTCTGCAGCCGCCTCCTGTCTGCGACATAAATATTGCTGTCCTGTCAAGGTCAAATTCTCCTGATTTAAGCGCCGATATAATCTGCCCCAGACTTACAATTGTAGGATAGCAGGCGTCGTTGTTTATGTACCTGAGTCCCTCATCTACAGCCTTTACGTTTACAGGCGGAAGCTGAACAGCTCTGTAGCCTGCCTGCTTCATTGCAACCTCAACGTGTCTGAAATGCACAGGCGACATCTGAGGTATCATAATAGTGTATTCTTCACGCATTTTCTTTGTGAAATACTTTCTCTTGAATTCCCTGTTGTCCGCCTTTGCTTTTATCTGATTTTTCTCGCGCTCGTCAATGGCAGCCTTAAGCGATCTTATCCTTATTCTCGCAGCGCCGAGGTTTGACCCCTCGTCTATCTTGAGAACCGTATAAAGCTTGTTGTTGTTTCTGCAGATTTCTTCAACCTGATCTGTCGTAACAGCATCAAGTCCGCAGCCAAAGGAGTTGAGCTGAACAATTTCAACATCATCTCTGGTGCCCGCAAATACAGCCGCCTTATACATTCTGGAGTGATATACCCACTGGTCAAGAACTCTTATAGGTCTTTTGAGTGTAACTCTGTCTGCAACAGAGTCCTCCGTTATTACCGCCATATCAAAGGACGTTATGAGCTTGTTGATGCCGTGATTGATTTCAGGGTCCAGATGATACGGTCTGCCTGATAAAATCACTGCTTTTTTGTGATTTTTTTCTATGTAATCAAGAATTTCATCAGCCTTGGCCTTTATTTCTATATGGAATTTTCTGTCCTCTGCCCTTGCCCTGTCTACAGCTTCCGATATTTCTTTTTTGTCTATATTAAATACTCTTGAAAGCTCGCGTTTAAGCCTTTTGTCATCGTCGTAAGGCAAAAACGGATGCATAAATTTCACGTTGTAGTCTCTGAATATATCGTCCATATTGCTGCCTATAACCTCAGGATAGGTTGCAACTATAGGGCAGTTGTAATGGTTAGGCGCCGACGGGTCCTCACCTCTTTCGTAGTTGATGCTCGGGTAGAATATTGTGTTTACTCCGTTTTCGCAAAGCCATTTGATATGTCCGTGAACCAGCTTTGCCGGATAGCACGCTGTATCTGATGATATGGTATCCATACCCATTTCGTATATGCTCTTTGATGATGCAGGCGAAAGCACCACTCTGTACCCCAGCGCCGTAAAGAACGTATGCCAGAACGGATAATTCTCGTACATATTCAGCACTCTCGGTATACCAATGCTGCCTCTCGGCGCATCGCTCTCTCCAAGAGGTTCATAGTCAAACAGTCTGTCGAATTTGTATTCATACATATCGGGAACTGTGTTTTCTATATGCTCTCTGCCCTCGCCCTTTTCACATCTGTTGCCTGTTATGAAGCGTGAGCCGTCATTGAATTTATTTATTGTAAGCATACATCTGTTTTCACAGCCGCTGCATCTTGTATGAGAATTGTTTACGGTAAAGCTCTCAAGCTCCGCAAGTGAAAGTATGGCGCTTCTGCCGTCCTCATATGTATCTTTTGCTGCAAGCGCGGCGCCAAAGGCTCCCATAATTCCTGCTATATCAGGCCTTACCACGTTTTTGCCGACTACTCTTTCTATACTTCTTAATACTGCATCATTTAAGAATGTACCGCCCTGAACTACTATTTTTTCTCCGGCTTCCTCAGGATTTCTCAGCTTGATAACCTTGTAGAGCGCATTCTTTATTACAGAATAGGAAAGTCCTGCAGATATATCTCCGATAGTCGCTCCCTCTTTTTGAGCCTGCTTAACCTTGGAGTTCATAAATACCGTACATCTGGTTCCAAGATCCACAGGGTTTGCCGCAAACAGCGCTTCCTTTGCAAACTCTGCCGCTGTCATATTTACGGATTTGGCATAGGTTTCTATGAAAGAGCCGCAGCCTGACGAACAGGCCTCGTTAAGCATTATATTATATATGGCTCTGTCCTTTATCTTCATGCATTTCATATCCTGACCGCCTATGTCAAGTATGAATTCAACTCCCGGAAGAAATTCCTCGGCAGCCTTGTAATGCGCGATTGTTTCGATTTCCCCCGTATCTATTTTGAATGCGGCCTTGATAAGTCCCTCACCGTATCCTGTTGCCGCCGCTCTTGCTATGTACGCGCCCTCAGGTATTTTTGAATAAAGGTCTTTTAACATTTCAAGAACAGTTTCAAGAGGCTTGCCCTCATTGTTTTTGTAAAATGAGTAAAGCACTCTGTTGTCTTCGTCTATAACTGCTGATTTAGTGGTTGTAGAGCCTGCGTCTATACCCAGATAAAGCCTGCCGGAGGCCTTGGCCAGTTCACCTGTTTTAACCTTGTCTGCGGCATGTCTTGCAGTAAACTTTGCATAATCAGCCTCGCTCTCAAACAAAGGCTCTATATGCTTGGTATCCGACACTTCTGAAGCGTCTATATTGTCAAGGGCATTAACTATGGCTCCAAGTGTTGTTTCGCCGTATTTTCCGGACATGAGAGCTGCGCCTATTGCCACGAAATACTTTGAGTTTTCGGGGAATATAACGTCCTCTGCGGCAAGTCCCAGAGTTTCTGTAAATCTCGCTCTGAGCTCTGAAAGAAATGACAGAGGGCCTCCTAAGAATGCAACCTTCCCTTTAATGGGGTGTCCGCAGGCAAGTCCTGATATGGTCTGATTTACCACTGCCTGAAATATTGATGCCGCAAGATCCTCTATGGCCGCGCCCTCGTTGATAAGCGGCTGTATATCTGTCTTGGCAAATACGCCGCATCTTGCAGCTATAGGGTAAATCATCTTGTGTCTTTGGGCAGCTTCATTCAACCCTGCCGCATCGGTATTCAGCAGAACTGCCATCTGATCTATAAATGCGCCTGTACCGCCTGCACAGGTACCGTTCATTCTCTGCTCTACGGAAGCTCCGTAGAAAGTTATCTTGGCGTCCTCTCCGCCAAGCTCTATTGCAGTTTCGGTTTCGGGTATAAGCTCCTCTACCGCTCTGCTGCAGGTGATTACCTCCTGTTCAAAAGGTATCCCTGCTTTCTCTGCAAGGGCCAGTCCGCCGGAGCCTGTAACCACAGCTTTGACTGCAATATCGCCTATATTGTCATATGCCTCTCTGACAAGCTCATCAACCTTGTCAAATACATTTGACATATGCCTTTCATATTTAGAATACTTTATTTCGTTGTTTTCATTTAATAGAACTAATTTTACCGTTGTTGAACCAACGTCAATACCTAATTTCATACAATACCTCTTTATAACTAGTAATCCGATATTATTCTACCACGCAAATTTGATTTTGGAATATTCTCCGTTGAAGTTTTTTAAAATAATACTATAGTTTTAAATCACCGTAATCGTTGAAATTCCAACAATCATATAATTATACCCCAATGCACCGCCAATGTATATTGACACTTGTATCCAGTGACATTCTGGCATATAATATGACAGTACGTTATTATTAACGGTAGGTCTTTTCGCCGTAGATTTCTTTCCAATCGTGCTTCGCACTCTTGGGAAATCCTGACGTTTGACCTACCTGCCATTTACTTCATAAATGGGTTAGGTCATAATGAAATCAAAATTAAGAAAAAGTACATTCAAAGCTATATATAGACTTCTTGACAGAGTTTCTCCCGTAGATTATGACTGCGGCACTCTGTGCGGCGCCGCCTGCTGTACCTGCGGTGGAGATTCTGATGACGGTGATTTTGATCTGGGAATATATCTTCTTCCCGGTGAAGACAAGCTGTTTACAAAGCAGGAGGACTGGATCAAATGGAGCTGTGAAAATGCAGAGGACTATGAGTTTCCTGACTCATGGCACGGCAAGGTTTATTTCATACGCTGTGTAAATCCGCCGGTATGCGACCGTAAAATGCGTTCGATACAGTGCAGAACTTATCCCCTTGCGCCTCATATTGATGATTTCGGCAGACTCTCCCTTATCTACAATGTGTCAGATCTGCCGTATGTATGCCCTCTGATTGAGGACAGAATCACACTGAACAGGGATTTCATACAGGCTACATATACAGTATGGAAGCATCTGATCAGAGATCCTCTTATCTATGATATGGTTGAAATGGATTCTCAGTACAGAGATTTTGACGAAATAGAATACGAAATCGAGTAGGGGCTAACCTGTAGCCCCTCTCACACCACCGTGCGTGCCGTTCGGCACACGGCGGTTCAATTCAAATAGTAATCCAAACAGCTTAGAAGTCCTCGTCTTGCGAGGATTTCCTTGCTTATGTAGTGCAGACCTGCTGTCTTCGCAACAGCCTGATAGTGGTTTCCAAAGGCTACAGATTTCCTCGCCATCCACTCTGGTGCTCCCAGTTTCCGCAAGCCCCAGTATCTCTTTGCCGAGGTTTTCCATTGTTTCCATATGACAATTCTCATTCTGGTTCGCAGGTGTTCATCGATTCTTCTAAGGGTACTTTTCATATTCCCCATTCTGAAACTGTTTATCCACCCGCGTATCAGCTGGTTCAGTTCCGCTATTCTCTGGTCTATTGATACTGACCAGTTTCTCTTTGTCTTAGCCTTTAGCTTTCTTTCAAACCTCTTAATGGA